>JAFGCM010000082.1 GCA_016932635.1 Candidatus Omnitrophota bacterium | reverse complement strand
CACCCGATGCCCTCTTTTTCTGGCCTCCCTGGCAATGGTATAACCTAAAACGCCCGTCGAGTAATTGGAAATAAAACGCACCGGGTCCAGCGGCTCGCAGGTCGGCCCGGCGCTCACCAAGATTTTCAATATCTTTTTCTGTTGCTCTTTTGCGGTCAAATTATCAGAAATCACAAATCACCTGCCTTGCCGGCAGGCAGGCAATACACAAATTACAAACAATTTACAATATACAATGGCCAAAACAGACAAACTGTTTATTGTTTGTGATTTGGAATTTGTCTATTGTAATTTAATTTTAATGCAAGATTTTCATTGCTTCTCGAACAATGTCGGCTACGTCGGCTAAATGGCCCAGGCCCTGATCGCCACAAACTAAATGTCCTTTAATCGGTCCGAGAATGCGATAGCCGATTTTTTTCAGGCGCGCGATATTTTCCTGAGTAATTTTATGCGTGAACATCCGTTCATTCATCGCCGGGCATAAAATTACCGGCGCGCGCGTGGAAAGTGTAAGTGCGCTCAAGGTATCATCGGCTAAACCGGCTGCGAGCTTGGCGATAATATTTGCCGAGGCCGGCGCGATTAAAACGAGCTTCGCCTGACGAGCTAAGCAGATGTGCGCCGGGTTAAACTCCTGGGGCAGTGAAAACATCCCCCGGATCACCTGATTACCGCTTAGGGTTTGCAGCGTCAAAGGGGTAATGAATTCCTCGGCCTCTTTAGTCAGCACGCAAGTAACATTGCACCGGCGTTTTTTCAGCTGATTAATTATTTCGCAGGCTTTATAGGCGGCAATACTGCCGGTCACACCTAGTATTATTTGTTTAGACTTAACCATTATTAGTCCATGAGTTAACAGGCCAAATTAAAAAATATTTTTTGTTTTTTCAATTTTGATTTTTATTTCCCTTTCAATTGAATTTTACCTTGGGCGATTTCTTCCAAGGCTATTGAAGAAACTTTCTCGTTATCACTCTCGATCATCGGCGGGGCTCCGGCGTTCAGCTCCGAGGCCCGCTTAGCCGCCAAGATCACTAATTTGTAAATGCTGCCGGTCTTGCCTAACAAATCCTGTACCGCCACGTAAGACATGCTTAACCTTTCCCTTCTTGCCGAATAATTTCCCGCAATCGGTTTACTGCCCGGTGGATACGATCATTTAACACTACATAATTATATTCGCGCAGTTGTTTCATTTCCCAACGCGCCAGGGCCAGGCGGGCCTTCACCTCCTGGATATTTTCGGTGGACCGGGTCTTTAACCGCCGTTCTAATTCCTCCAGTGACGGCGGTAAAATAAAGATGAAAATGGCGCGGCGAAATTTACGCTTAATCTGCCGCGCGCCCTGCACGTCGATACTTAATAAAACGTTTCTGCCCAGCTTAAGCTGTTGCTCGACAAACTCCCGCGGCGTGGCGTAATAATTATCCAGCACCTGGGCCCACTCTAGAAACTTTCCCTGTTTTCTACGGCGGGAAAATTCCTGGCGCGAGATAAAAAAGTAGTCTTTCCCCGGGCGCTCTCCCCGACGGGGACGACGGGTAGTCACGGAAACCGAACGCAGCAGTTTCTTGCTGCCCCGCACGTTGAGGCTACGCAACAGCTTCTGGCAGAGCGTGGTCTTGCCTGAACCCGAAGGCGCAGAGAGCACAAACAGCTTTGCCTGTTTTCCCACTTTATTTAGCTTCCTCAATGCGCTGCATCAGTGTCTGCGCCTGCACACTAGAGAGAATCACGTGGCCGGAGTCAGTCACCACGATGCTCCTGGTGCGCCGGCCGCTAGTGGCATCTACCAGGCGCTCAGCTTTACGGGCCTGTTCTCTTAACCTCTTCATCGGCGCCGCACCAGCATTAGTGACCGTCACAATGCGCGCGGCTACCACTAAATTATCAAACCCTAAATTTATTATCTTCATTACTCCACGTTCTGCAGTTGTTCGCGCATTTTTTCAATCTGGCTTTTAATTTTAATCACCCAGCGCGAAATCCGGAAATCGCTGGTTTTTGCCCCAATGGTATTGGTTTCGCGGAATAGCTCCTGGGCGATAAAATCCAATTCCTTGCCCGCCTCTTTTTGGTGATGCAGGGCGTGTTTAAAACCTTTGAGATGGCTTTTAATCCGGGTGAGTTCTTCGCTGACGTCGCTATTGCGCACAAATAAGGCCACCTCTTCGGCAATCCGGTCCTGATCCAGCCGTTTGATCCCGGAGAGCGCCCGGACTTTTTGCAACAGCTTGTTCCGATAGCGCTCGATGACCTTAGGCAGCTGCGTTTCAATTACTCCCAGGGCATGTTGAATCCTCAGCGCCCGCTTGCGCAAATCACGAAACAGCCGTTTTCCTTCGGCCTGACGCATCCCGCCTAATCTGCTCAAGGCCTGCTCAATGGATTTTTGCAGGTACGGCCAAAGCTGGCTGGCATTTTCCTTCTTTTGCTGATAAGTGATAACTTCCGGCAGCGCGCTAAGCTGCGTTATCCCCAAATCGTCTTTTAGGCCGAGCGCTCTTTTGAGTTTGAGCATCTCGCGATGATACTTTTTAGCCAAATCCAGGTTCAGGGAAAATGAAGTTTGCGTTTTTTCTCTGGGCTCCCAGGAAACGGCAAGATTAATTCGGCCTCGGCGCAGTTTTCTTTTCACCTGGTCGCGCACCTTTTCCTCAAAAACAGAAAAGTGATTCGGCAGTCGCGCCTGGAGATCAAAATATTTATGATTCAAACTGCGGATTTCGCTAATGACTGTGCCCAGGGGCGCATTGACCTGTCCTTTGCCATAACCGGTCATACTTTTAATCATTACATTTTCTCCTTAAGCCCAAACTTTTTTCTGCAACTGCTTTAACTCTACTGTCTTGGTGGGATAAAGGTCCACTATCACTTCATCAGGCGAGAACCAGAGCTTAATTTCCCGTTCAGCCTCTTCCCTGTCCCGCGAGGCATGAATCACATTTTCATACACGCCTTTAGTGGTAATCCGGCCATAGGCCCCGCGAATGGAAACCGAATCGGCCTCTTCGGGATTGGTCGCGCCCGCCAAGGCGCGCACTTTATTAATGGCGTCTTCGCCCCAATAGACCATCGCCATCACCTTATGCCTTTGGTGTAATTCTCCGCAGATATACTTAATCAAATCTTCAAAAAAGGGCTTATCCTTCATATGCATATAGTGTGCTTCGGCAAGCTGCCGGCTGACCCGGGAAATTTTGGCAGCAACAATCTCCAATTTGGTTTCAGATAGGCGGGTAAGAATATTTCCGGTCAGAGATTTCTTTAAACCATCCGGCTTGATCAACACTAAAGTCTGCACATTCATTTTTTCCATAACCCTTTCAAAAATTTATGTTAACATACATAAAAAATGTTTACATAATAATTATTTAGTTCTTTTTAAAAGTTTTATCAATCTTTCGAGATCGCTTAGCGAGTAGTATTCTATAATAATTTTCCCTCTTTTGCGGCCGGCGGCAATTCTGACCTTAGTGCCAAGAATCCGCTGTAACTGCTCTTCCATCGAAACCAGATTTGGGTCACGTAAAGTCAACCTTTTGCGCTTCAAGGCCTTGGGCGACTTTTGAGACACAATGTGTTCCAGTTCGCGGACGCTTAGATGCTCACCCAAAGCGCGTTTAAAAATTAGGCCCTGCTCATCTAAGCTTTCAATCGCCAAGATTGTTCGGGCATGCCCCATAGATATCCGACCCTGTCGCAGGGCAGCTTGGATCTCAGGCGGCAACTTCAATAATCGCAATGTATTAGAAACAGAGCTGGGATTTTTTCCGACTAATTGGGCGATTTTTTCCTGGCTATAGCCAAATTGGTTAATCAGCTGTTGATAGGCCTGGGCCTCTTCCAAAGCATTCAACTCTTCCCTTTGGATATTCTCAATTAGCGATAATTGTAAGGCCTCGTCATCGGGCACATCTTTAATAATAGCAGGTAGTTGTGTAAAACCTAATTTCTGTGCAGCGCGAAATCTTCTTTCTCCGGCAATCAGTTCATAACCATCTACCTGGGCGCGCAACAAAATTGGTTGAATCACGCCTTTTTCTTTAATCGAAGCCATCAGCTCTTCCAACCGTTGCGCGCTAATTTCCTGACGCGGCTGAAATTTACCGACTTTAATTTTATCAATATTAATATTCACTAAGCGTGAACCGGATTCAGCTAATTTCTCCGGCATTAAGGCGCTCAAGCCCCGGCCTAAGACCTTTTTCTGCATCGAAATCCTCCTTTAGCGTATCTCTTCCTATTAAAATCTCTTGGCAGAGTTCATAATATTTCTGTGCCCCGATAGAATTGCGGTCATATAAGGCAATCGGCTGACCAAAACCAGGGGCCTCACTTAAGCGGATATTCCTGGGGACGATTGTGTTGTAAACCTTGTGCTTAAAATAACTTTTGGCTTCATTGATCACTTCATTAGTCAACCTGGTGCGAAAATCGGCCATAGTTAAGAGCACGCCTTCAATTTCGATATTTGGATTGAGATTATCTTTGACCAGATTCATCGTCCGGGCTAACTGCCCTAAGCCTTCTAAGGCATAATATTCGCATTGAATAGGAATAATCAGCGAATCGGAAGCAGTGAGCGCATTGATGGTGAGTAAGCCTAAAGACGGAGGGCAATCTATAATCAGGAAGTCGTAAGCCGCGCGAATACTATCCAGGGCTCGTTTTAAGCGAAATTCGCGGCCGATGGAGCCGACCAGCTCGACTTCTGCGCCGGTTAAATCCAGGTTTGAAGGCAGGAGAAAAAGATGGGGTAAATTAGTAGTAGTGATAATTTCACTGATTTCAGCTTGCTCCAGGAGGACATTATAAACGCTGTGGGTAATTTTGGTTTTGTCAATGCCCAATCCGCTGGTAGCGTTGCCTTGGGGATCCAGATCAATCAGGAGGACCTTTTTTTGGGCTAGGGCCAAATAGGCGGAAATATTCACTGCGGTTGTAGTTTTACCTGTACCGCCTTTTTGATTACAAACAGCTATAATCTTGCCCATTAGCACCTACCCTGACTATTTCACGTGAAAAGTATAGCGCCTTTTGCTGAATTTGTCAAGACTTTTTCAAAGTCACTCTTACGCGGGCAGGTCGGGCCCCCACCATACCAAAAAGACCCCTGTCTTCCTCAGAAAGAATCTCTACCTCGACCTTACTCCGAGGAACACCCAATTTTTTCAAGGCTATCTTAATGGCTTCTTGAGAGCTCCGTCCTTCTACTTCGATGCTATGCATGTTTCCTTTCACCCCGTGGCAATTTGCGCAGCCCGCTGTTTTTTCTGAATGAACAATTGTTGGGCCGCAGTCAGCACGTTAAAAGTCAACCAATAAAGCACCACTCCTGAAGGCAAACTGGCAAAAATCCAAGTCAACATAATCGGCATTAATATGGCCATCATCTTGGCATGGTCTTGTTGCGCGCCGCCGGCCCCGCCCATTCCGGTTAATTTCTGCTGCACAAACATACTGATACCCATCAAAATGGGCAAGACATAATAGGGGTCTTTAGCGGAAAGGTCGGTAATCCATCCAATAAAAGGAGTTGCGCGTAATTCGATGGCATTATACAAAACTGAATACAGGGCAAAGAACACCGGCATCTGCAGCAACATCGGCAAGCAACCGCTTTGGCAGCTAGCTAAGGGATTAATACCCTTTTTACGATAGAGTTCCATAATCTCCTTATTTAACTTCTGGGGGTTGTCGCGATGTTTCTCGCGTAAGGCATCCATCTCCGGCTGGAAGGCCTTCATCTGCTGCTGCATCTTCTGCATTGCTTCAAAGCTATGATGCGTAAGGGGATAGAACACTATTTTGGTTACCAGGCACAGCAAGACGATCGCCCAGCCAAAATTATGCGTCCAGCGCGAGAAGAAAACTAAAATTTGGTAGATTAAGCGGGCAATGGGACCGAAAAATCCGTAATCCTTTGATTTTTCAAGAGTTGTGCCAATTTCTCTCAGGCGGTCTTCTCTTTTCGGGCCCAGATACAGGCGAAAATTATATTGGCCTGAACCCGGCCAGGGGAGTTGTAAGCCAACTTTCTGTTCGCCAAAGCGATTTTTTTCAACTAACACTGTTGAGGCCGGTTGAGCCGGGATCAGTGCCGCCAAAAAGTATTTGGTTTCTAACCCGGCCCAACCGATAGTGCCATGATGAGGTCGTTGTACAAATTTGTCATTTTCTTCGCGGGTATATTTTTCTTTCTGAACCCAACCCTGTTGGGCATTAAGGAAATAGATAACCGGCCCCTGATATACGTAGCTACGCCGGCCTTGCTGAACTTGGGGCAGCCCCAGATTTGGGCCGTAAAACAAAAATGGGGCTTTTTCAGACTGAATGCGTTTGGGCCAATTGGAGAGATTAATATCTAATTCTATGCCATAATTAGAGTTATGGAAAGTAAAGCTCTTTTTTACGCTTTCGCCCCGGGGAGTTTTATAGACAAATTCAATTGTGCCTTCTGGTTGAGACTGGTTTAAGGTCAGGGCTGCTTGCGAGGCTTGGTAGCGCGCAGTGTTCAATTCCTGCGTTAAGGCGCTATCTGCAGGGAAAACTATCGCGGGGGCAAAGTCGCTATCCACAGTGGCCGCTAGCGAGACTAGCTCGGCCTGTTCGGGTTTTCGTTTGATTTTTTCCAGCAAAACTTGCTGTTTCTCGTTGTCCCGCAGCAGCAATTCTTTAGTTTGCGCGTTCGCGCCGATTAGGCTTTGTTTATTTGCGGCAATCCGCCTCTGTACTGACTCAGGCACAAACTGTTCCTCTGGGTGTTTTTTGAGTAGGCAGCTTTTAATCCTTGCCCCGCTTGTAGTTAAGACAAGTTTGACCAAATCTGTTTCTACAACTACCTCCGGCGCTGGGACAAGTTTTGCCTTTTGGATTGGGCTGTTGTCTGCTATTGGCTGGATTAAGTTATCGGATGGCACCGCCGGCAACTGAGTTTGCGGTATTGTTTCTTCCGGCAGAGCAGGGGGGTATTTTTGTGCCAGATAATAGTTGTAACTAGTTATCACTAAAAGAGAAAGAAAAAAAGCTAACAGCGCCTTTCTGCCCATGATCAACTCCTATTTTACTGGATCAAAAAAATTGTGGCGACTAAACGGATGGCAACGCAATAAGCGTCTCAAGGACAAGTTTAGCCCCTGCCAGAGGCCTTTTTTGCTAATGGCCTCCTGGGCATAAACTGAACACGAAGGATAATACCTACACCTCGGTAACATTAATATTGATATATAGTTACGATAAAAAGCCAGCGCCTTAAGCGCGCAGTAGGTAAAAATTTTTCTGATTTTTCGCCAAGTCTGGCTGATCATCTCTTGTCCTGGGGTTCTGCCGGCTGGAGCAGCCGGGCCTTCCGGGCCAGGCTAAGCAGTTCTGCTTCAATCTCCCGAAAGTTGAGCATCCGTCGCGCGCTGAATACCAGGTCGTATCCTGGCAAGAAACACTGTTTCTTCCGGCGGAACGCCTCGCGCAGCCGGCGCTGCAAAAAATGACGCCTGGTGCTAAGCTTCACCCTTTTCTTGGTCACTGAAATGCCCAGACGGCTAAATTGCAGTTGATTGGGCCGGAAAAAGATGCTTAGGCTAGGTCCATTGACCCTGCGGCCGCTCAGATAAAGCTGCCGGAAGTCTGCAGTGCGGCGCAGCCGTTGTTCGCGGCTGAGCGCGCCCGCGGCCTTTAGCTTCATGGAATGAGTTTCTTCCTGCCCTTACGTCGACGGCGGGAGAGCACCGCTCGGCCCGCGGCCCCGGACATCCGGCGCCTAAACCCATGCCTTCTTTTTCTTTTTAAATTCGATTTGGGTCGAAGTGTTTTTTTCATATATGGGGTTTGATTATAACATAAATAAGAATATAGTCAAGAAAATTTAAAAATTTTGTCAAGCACATTTAGAAATGTCCTATTTTAAAACATTTAGAAATGTCCGGTTTTGGTTAATGAACTAGTAGCAGTTCTCTTTCT
>JAFGCM010000081.1 GCA_016932635.1 Candidatus Omnitrophota bacterium | reverse complement strand
GCTATGTTAAAAATTATGAGGTCTGGCTGGAATATGGGCTGCCGAGCATTCATAACCGGACCTTGGCATTGATTAATCGCGGCCATATTTACGCGGATTTCTTAAAGGCCGTAGAATTAACCCGTAGGAAAAAAGATATTAAAATATGTGCACACGTAATTATCGGCTTACCCGGCGAAAGCAAAGAAGATATTTTAGCCACAGCTAAAGAATTAGGTCGGCTGAAAATAGAAGGGATAAAGACTCATCCCTTGCACATCATTAAAGGCACAAAATTAGAACAGTTCTATAGAAAAGGAAAATACCAGGCGCTTAAACTTAGCCAATATCTAGAACTGGCAACAGAATTTTTAGAATATCTCTGGCCCCGGACCATCATCCAGAGAATTACTGCCGATTGCCCCAGAGAATTTTTGGTTGCTCCGCAGTGGATTTCAGAAAAGAATGAACTGTTGAGTAAAATAGAACAAACTTTTCAAGAAAAAGGCAGTTTCCAGGGCAAATTGTGGCGCGCCGGTCAAAAATAATTGTTGCTTTTTCCTGATAAATATACTACCATAGCCAGCGAACGAGCTAAAATATGCTAAAGGCGATATGCTTAAAGGTGCTTTAAGGGTTTTAGGCAGGATTATTCTGGTCGGCGGCTTTCTTTATCTGTTTTTGGTAAGTATTGGCCTGATGAGCGTTGCCTTTAAAGGTTTTGGGCAGGGTTTTGCCGAAAACCTGATCCAGACTACATCCAATCCCTTTGTCGGCTTATTTATCGGTATCCTGGCCACCAGCATCATCCAAAGTTCATCCACCACTACCTCGATAGTCGTGGGCATGGTAGCTTCCGGAGTTCTAACCATTACCAATGCCGTTCCCATCGTGATGGGCGCCAATATCGGCACCACAGTAACCAATACCATGGTTTCTTTGGGCCATTTTTCCCGTCGGGAAGAATTCAGCCGGGCAGTAGGCGGGGCCACGGTCCACGACTTCTTCAACCTCACTTGAGTAGCCATTTTTCTCCCTCTGGAGTTGGCTACCGGCTTTCTGCAGAGATTAGCTACTCGCTTGAGCTGCCTGTTTGCCGAATGCGGAGGGATTAATTTTACCAGCCCGATTAAACTACTGACCGAACCGGCTATAGATTTTATTAGAGATTTATTAGGACGGTTTATCCCCGCGACTCAAAGCAGCCTGTACGTTTTGATGTTAGCTGTTTCTATGGTAATTCTATTTATATCTTTATTTTTTATTGTCAAGCTGATGAAGACGCTGGTCGTAAAAAAGGTAGAGTCGGTTCTGGATGAGACGATCCACCGCAATGCTCTTGTTGGTATTTTAAGTGGATTTTTCTTTACGGCTATTGTCCAGAGCAGCTCAATCACTACATCCTTATTAGTCCCTTTGGCCGCCGCAGGCATCTTGACCATTAACGGAGTGTTTCCGATAGTATTGGGCGCCAATATCGGCACGACCACGACCGCAATCCTGGCTTCTTTTGCCACCGCCAATCCCAGCGCTATTGTTATCGCCTTTGTGCATTTTCTGTTTAACTTTCTAGGCGTGTTGCTGATTTATCCGATTAAACCAATTCGCAGGATTCCGATGTGTTTAGCCAGAAATTTAGGTAATTTAGCCTACAGAAAAAGGCGTTACGTAATCTTATATGTTTTGATTTTATTCTTCGTTATTCCAGTTGCCTTAATTTTTATTTCCAGATTATTTCACTAAAGGAGGAAAGCGATGTTTAAGAATTTGTTAAGTTTCTGGAAGGGTAAAGACTTCTTGACCCAGGTGATTGACGAATTCGGCAATATGCTTAGCGATACCGAAATAATGTTTAAGGCGGTGTGCAATAAACTGCTGGATAATCAAGAACAGCCCGGCCTGGAAGAAAAGATTTATGAGATTGATAAGAGGGTGAACTTGTTAGAGAAGGATATCCGCAGCCGAATTATGGAACATTTGACGCTGCAGCCTGCAGTGGATTTGCCTACGTCGCTACTTTTGATGAGTGTAGTCAAAGACGCAGAACGGCTGGGGGACTATTCCAAGAACCTCCTGCAAATCACTAAATTTTTACAAAGGCCTATAGATAAGGCTCGTTTTTCTAGCTTATTTGGGGATATGGACCAGGAAATCTTAAATTTGTTTAACGCAACCAAGCAAGCCTTTATCAAATCCGATGAAGCCCAGGCCAAGCTATCTTGGAAATATGAGCGTAAAATTGTCAAGAGCTGCGACCAGATAGTCGAGAAAGTAGCCAACAGCGAGCTTTCGGTAAATGAGGCCGTATGCTTTGCCTTGATTGCCCGCTATTTTAAACGCTTAGCTGCGCACTTGGCCAATATCGCCACTTCCGTAATCCTGCCGCTAAGTGAGCTGGATTATTTTGATGAAAAAAGGCGTAAAGAAAAAGGCATTTGACTAAAATTCTAAAAATTATAAAATTCTTGACAATAGAATAATTGTGTGGTATACTTAAAAAGAAATAAGCACAGGGTTGTGCTGTAATAACGACGGCGTTCAGAAATGAACGCTCTTTTTCTTTAAGGATAAAGACGTCCTTTTTAGTAGCGATGCTGCTTGAAAAGGACGTCTTTCTTTTTTAAGCCAAAAGGAAGTACGAAAAATGGAATTTACACGATTGTACAATAGATTAGCGCCAAGATTAAGGCAAATTGCCAGGCGGCTGAAGACTAGGGTAGCCTTTGTAGACGAAGACGACCTGTTCCAGGAGATGTGTATTTATCTCTGGAAAAAGTATCAACAAGGTATCCCCGAGCATCTTAATGATAGGTATGTGATTAATGGGTGTAACTTCCACATTAACAATTACTTACGTAAAATGAGCGATAATGTGTACATGCTTAGCCTGGAACATCCGATGAACGATGACGGCCAACTGCTTAGAGATACTCTTTGCGAAGTAACAGAACCCTTGTACAGATCTCTAGACAGGAAGATGACTTTTGAAGAGATTAAGAATAATGGTTTCTCAAAGAGAGAAAAACAAGTCCTGGATATCCTCACTCAGGGCTATACCGTCCGCGAGGCAGCCCGGCAGCTGGGCATTTCTCATGTCATGGTAGTAAAGTACAAAAAGCGCTTAGTGGATAAATGGCAAAGGAAGGAAGGAGCAATAAATGGAAAATGTAATTTATGCCAGCCAAATGGGGATTGATACCTTGTGGGTAATGTTAGCGGCATTTATGGTCTTTATCATGCAGGCCGGCTTTGGGATGCTGGAGGCCGGATTAATCAGGGCCAAAAATACCTGTAATATCCTGATGAATAATTTTCTGGATTTTTGTATGGCCTCGATGGGCTTTTTTATATTTGGCTACGCCATTATGTTTGGCTCGGGGAATGCCTTTATGGGACTGAAAGGCTGGTTTCTGAGCGGTGCCCAACATAGCAGTGGCTCAATGCCTTTTTACGCTACCTGGTTTTTTCATTTGGTATTTTGCGGCGCAGCCGCCACGATTGTGGCCGGTGGAGTAGCCGAGCGAATGAAGTTTAAGGCCTATCTAATATATTCCTTTTTAATCTCGGCCACGGTTTATCCTATTGTCGGCCACTGGATTTGGGGCGGCGGTTGGCTGGCTAAGCTCAATTTTACCGACTTTGCCGGCTCTACTGTAGTGCATGCGGTTGGGGGTAGTGCGGCGCTGATCGGGACTATCGTCTTGGGCCCCAGGATTGGTAAATATAATCAGGATGGTTCGGCTAATGCCATTGAAGGACACTCCATGACACTGGCCTCTTTAGGCACGTTAATCCTCTGGTTTGCCTGGTTTGGTTTTAATCCTGGTTCAACTATGAGTGTCGGTGACGGCAGTCAGATTGCTCATGTAGCGGTAACTACAAATTTAGCCGCAGTGGGCGGGGCCTTAACAGCAATGTTTTTTGCCTGGCGTAAATTTGGTCAACCTGATTTAACGATGACGATGAACGGGGCCCTGGCCGGCCTAGTGGCGATAACCGCACCTTGTGCTTTCGTCGAGCCTTTTGAGGCCATTATTATTGGAGCCATTGGCGGGCTGGTCGTTGTTCAGGGAACTGTATTTTTGGATAAAATCCGTGTGGATGACCCGGTGGGCGCAGTGCCTGTGCATGCCATGAACGGTATTTGGGGAACGCTGGCCTTAGGGATCTTCGGGCATAAGTCATTAGGACTGGTTCGAGACGGGTTGTTACATGGGGGAGGTTTTAGGCAGTTAGGCATACAGGCCTTGGGCGTTTTTACCGTCGTAGCCTTTGTTTCAACTGTGATGTTTATAGTGTTTAAGACAATTGATAAACTGATCGGTTTGCGGATTTCTCGGGAAGATGAGCTCAAAGGATTGGATATCAGCCAGCATGGAATGGAATCCTATGCTGGATTTGAAATATTTACAACAAAGTAAGGAAAGATCCTTAAGGAGGCCGAATATGAAATTAATCATAGCGATGATTCAACCGCACAAGCTGCCCGATGTGAAAAAGGCTTTATATGATGCCGAAATCTATAAGATGACTGTTTCCAATGCCTTAGGTTGCGGCCAGCAAAAGGGCTATACCGAAACTTATCGCGGCGTTATTCATCAGGTCAATCTGCTGAAGAAAATCAGGCTGGAGATAGCGGTAAATGAGGATTTTGTCCAGCCTACGATAGCGGCAATAATCCGGGGAGCAAAAACCGGTAATATCGGCGACGGCAAGATCTTCATTCTGGATTTACCTGAGTGTATACGCATCAGAACCGCAGAGCGCGGCGGCCAGGCCATCGGGTAGTTTAAATTAAAATAAATGGTTACCAAAATGGGCGAAATTTTACTTTAGTAAAATGAATGCCTCAGAATCCTGCCTGCCGCAGGCAGGTAGGCACAAGGTTTGTGCCCGGCATATATTAAGGACAAAGACGTTCTAAGTCTACACAGGCTTAAACGTCTTTTTTGTTTTAAGAAAACGGGGCGATGATGAAACTAAAAGATGAGCTCTGGCTGAACAGGATTCTCAATGATTGTTTTAACCAGGGATATCAAGATAGCGACATCCGCAAAAGGCTTAAGTGTTTTAAAATCCTAGTTGGGCAAATCATTGTAAATTTGCAAAAACAAGTTAATCAGATACAGAGGCAATGGCAGAGAAATCCAGAATCGAATGAAATTAAAGAAAAGCTAATTTCCTTGGAAAAGAATTTGCTTTCTTTAAAGAGATTCTGCGAAGATAAAATTAAGTAAACTTTAAATTCAAGTAAGGAGGAACAAATGGCCAAGAGGACTCCAGCCGAAGTGTTAAAGATAGTCAAGGAGCAGGATGTAAAATTTATCAGGTTATGGTTTACCGATATTTTAGGTCAGGTCAAGAGCTTCGCGATTACTGATAACGAATTGGCGGGTGCTTTGGAAAACGGCATGGGCTTTGACGGTTCTTCAATAACCGGTTATCAGTCTATTGAAGAAAGCGATATGATTGCTATGCCTGATCCCAATACCTTTCAAATTATTCCTTGGCGGCCCCAAGAGAAAAAAGTAGCTCGGATGATTTGCGACATCCTGACTCCTGAACGCCAGCCTTACGAAGGAGACCCGCGTTATGTCCTGAAACGGGCCCTAGAACGGATGAAACAAATGGGTTTTGTACACTACTATTTAGGCCCGGAACTGGAGTATTTTTATTTTAAAAATAACGGCTCTGCGGCTGAAATCTTGGATAAGGGCGGTTACTTCGACTTAACTACATTGGATGTGGCCAGCGATTTGCGCCGGGATACAATTTTTGCCCTGGAAGCAATGGGTATTCCGATCGAATACTCACACCATGAGGTTGGGCCTAGTCAGCATGAGATTGATATGAGATATACCGACGCCTTGGATATGGCCGACCATGTGATTACTTACCGAATTGTGGTCAAAGAAATAGCTCAGAAATACGGAGTGTATGCTACCTTTATGCCTAAGCCGCTATTTGGCCAAAATGGAAGCGGTATGCACACACATCAGTCTTTGTTTAAAGGAACCGCGAACGCTTTTTTCTCGAAAGATGATAAATATAACCTTTCTGAAGCTGCCAAGAAGTTTATTGCCGGGCAACTGAAACATGCTCAAGAAATGAGTCCGGTGTTTGCCCAATGGGTAAATTCTTATAAACGGCTGGTCCCAGGATATGAGGCGCCGGTGTATATTGCCTGGTCTAAAAGAAACCGTTCGGCCTTAATTCGGGTGCCGGGTTACCATCCGGGTAAAGAAAAGGCCATCCGTGCAGAATTAAGATGCCCGGATCCGGCCTGTAATCCCTATTTGACCTTTGCCGTAATGCTCCATGCCGGCCTGGAGGGGATAGAGAAGGGATATAAACTGCCTGAACCTATGGAAAAAAATCTCTATCATCTTTCCAGCGCAGAGAGAAAGGAACTGGGTATTGAATCTTTGCCCGACAGCTTAGGCGAGGCCGTGCTGATTGCCGAAGAAAGCAGTTTAATCAAAAAGGCCTTAGGCGAACACGTGTTTACGAGATTTATTGAACTAAAGAAAAAGGAATGGGAAGACTACAGGATACAGATAACCAAATATGAGCTGGAGAGATTACTGCCCGTTCTTTAATATAATATCTTGCAGGAAAAAATTTTGCTGGGTTTTGCCTAAAAATTAAGCAAGTATAACAATGGTTTCTAGACAAATTATTCGAGAACTGGAAGAACGCTTCAGCAATAGTGATCGACTTTATAGATTGATTATCAATGAAATCGAGAAGCCGTTGATTGAAGATGTCTTGATTAAGACCAGAGGCAATCAATACCGGGCGGCAAAAATTTTAGGCATTAATCGTAATACTTTGCATGCTAAGATTAAGAAACTAGGGATTATGGTGGGCAGATGGAAAGCGGACTAAGAGCAGAAAAAGATATATCCGGTTGTGCCATATCCGGGATCATGGACCTAACCGGTAAAAGATTCTCAGGAGATGAGATTATTTCCTCGATTTCCTGTATGCGCGAGCGTAGTAACGGCTTAGGAGGCGGTTTTGCCGCCTATGGTATTTATCCGCAATATCAAGAAAACTGGTGTTTCCATATGATGTTTGAAAATAAATCCGCCCTGGTCCAGACTGAAGAGTATCTTCGGGATAATTATAAAATAATCAAAGATGAGATTATTCCCACGCAAGAGGACCGCTTAATCAGATATCGGCCTTTACTCTGGAGATATTTCCTACAATTGAAAGAGGAAAAAGTAAAGTTGCATTACGACTTAACAGAAGAAGATTTTGTAGCCAAGACGGTAATGGAGATTAACACCCAGATTAAGGATGCCTTTGTAGCCTCTAGCGGTAAGAATATGGGGGTGTTTAAAGGAGTAGGATATCCCGAGGACATCGGAAACTTTTATCGCCTTCAGGAATATCAAGCTTATATCTGGACAGCTCATGGCCGTTTTCCTACCAATACAGTCGGCTGGTGGGGCGGGGCCCATCCGTTCGGGCTGTTAGACTGGACGGTAGTGCATAACGGAGAAATTTCTTCTTATGGTATAAACAAAAGATTTCTTTTAAATTATGGATACACTTGCGCATTTTTTACTGATACCGAAGTGATTACTTATCTGTTCGATCTTTTGGTCAGAAAACACGGCCTTGCTTTTGAAACAGTGGCAGATATATTAGCTGCTCCTTTTTGGGATGAGATAGACAGGGCCGCTGATAAGGAAAGAGAGTTACTAAAGAGGCTGCGCATAGTTTATGCCAGCGCCTTGTTGAACGGACCGTTTAGTGTTATTGTAGCCAATGGAAAAAATATGGCCGGCTTAAATGATCGAATTAAATTGAGGCCTTTAATCGCGGCAACAGCGCAACAGCGGCTTTACATTTCGTCTGAAGAATCAGCGATTAGAGCGGTTTGTGCAAATCCAGATAGAGTATGGACGCCTAAAGCAGGAGAGCCGGTTATCGGGAGGCTGAAGGAATAAAAATGGCTAAGCGACCCACGCCTACAGAATTTGTAGTGGTCAGAGATGAACAAAAATGTATTAGTTGTCAGGCCTGTGTCCGGATGTGCGCTAATGATGCGCATGTTTATGATGCCCAGTTGGATACTGTTTCCGTAGATAACGAAAAATGCGTAGGTTGTCATTTCTGTGAAACCATTTGTCCAACGGGCGCCCTGACTATCCAGCGTAATCCTTCCGAATTCAAACTAAACGCTAATTGGGATGCCCGGACAATCAAAAATATTACAAAACAGGCTCAGACCGGAGGCGTGTTGCTGGCGGGGATGGGTTGCGACAGGCCCTATCCTATTTATTGGGACCACATCTTGCTTAACGCCTCGCAGGTGACCAATCCTTCGATCGATCCTTTACGCGAACCGATGGAATTGCGCACATATATAGGAAGAAAACCGGATGTAATTAAGTTGGGAGTTATGAGTTCAGAGTTCGTAGAAAAAAATAAAAAACTACGAACTACGAACTACGAACTACGAACTCAGTTAAGCCCTCAGCTTAAACTGGAAACGCCGATTTTGTTTAGCGCAATGAGTTATGGTTCGATCAGCCTGAATGCCTGTAAATCTTTAGCTAGGGCCGCCGCTTCCGCTGGTACCTTTTATAACACCGGTGAAGGCGGATTGCATAAAGATTTATATCAATATGGCGCTAATACAATTGTTCAGGTGGCCTCGGGAAGGTTTGGTGTGCACAAGAAATATCTGCAGGCCGCTGCGGCAATTGAAATTAAAATTGGCCAGGGTGCTAAGCCGGGGATCGGCGGGCACCTGCCGGGAGAAAAGGTTTCTTATGAAATTAGCCAGACGAGGATGATTCCCGAAGGCACAGATGCTTTATCCCCAGCACCGCATCACGATATTTATTCCATCGAGGACCTGAAACAACTTATTTACGCCTTAAAAGAGGCTACCAGATATCAGAAACCGGTGGGAGTAAAAATTTCTGCTGTGCATAATGTTGCCCCGATTGCTTCCGGGATTGTGCGCTCCGGAGCGGACTTTGTAGCAATCGATGGTTTACGGGGAGGTACGGGGGCAGCCCCTACCGTCATCAGAGACAATGTAGGGATACCTATCGAATTAGCAATTGCCGTGGTAGATCAGCGCTTAAGGGAAGAAGGCATCAGGAACCAGGCTTCCTTGATTGCCGCCGGAGGCATTAGAAATAGCGCCGATATCATCAAAGCCATTGCCATAGGTGCAGATGCTGTTTATATCGGTACGGCAGCCTTGGTAGCCATGGGTTGCAACCTTTGTCAGAAATGTTATACCGGAAAATGTAATTGGGGCCTAGCCACTCAAGATCCGTATCTTACAAAAAGATTAAACCCTGATATCGGCACAGAACGGTTGGTGAACCTTTTGCGTGCCTGGAGCTTGGAAATTAAAGAAATGTTGGGAGGAATGGGAATAAATGCTATTGAGAGCTTAAGAGGAAATCGTGAGCAGTTACGCGGTGTAGGTTTATCCGATACCGATTTAAAGTTGCTGGGTATAAAGCCGGCAGGAGAGGCCTGGTAATGGGAACTAAAAAGAGAATAGTAATCCGGGAAGAGTATTGTATGGGCTGCAGGCTGTGTGAGGTACATTGTCTGGTGCAACATTCCCAAACCAGAAATATAATCAAGGCCTTTAAAGGCGAATTTCCCAAACCGCTGTCTAGAATAATAGTAGAAGAAAAGGGATATGTTTCTTTTGCTCTGCAATGTCGGCACTGTACAGATGCGCCTTGCCTTCAGGCCTGTATCACTGGAACATTGTATCGAGATAAAAAGACCAAGGCGGTCTTATGCAACGAGGACAAATGCGTCGGTTGTTGGATGTGTATTATGGTTTGCCCCTTTGGCGTAATTTCCCGAGACCTGAAGAATAAAAAGATAGCTTCCAAATGTGACTTGTGTCTCCCGAATGAAGAGATCCAAAGCAGAAGTTCTTCGGGATCCCGAAGAACTTCTAAAAAAACAGCTACATTCGGGATGGGTGAGGAGTTACCGGTTTGTGTTAAGAATTGTCCCAATGGGGCAATAGTCTTTGAGCCAGGAGAAAAAGATGCATTACGTAATCATTGGTAATTCGGCAAGCGGGGTTGCGGCAATAGAGGCTATTCGCGAAAGCGACCAAAAAGGCAAAATCACAGTTATTTCTAAGGAGCCTTACCTGAATTATTCCCGGCCTTTAATTTCTTATTTTCTAGGCAGAAAAGTAAAACTCGATCAGATGAACTTCTGCCAAAAAGATTTTTTTCAAGAAAACAAGGTAGATTTATTCCTCAACAAGAAAGTAGAAGCTGTAGATTGTAGGAAAAAATACTTGATTTTATCTAATGGGCAAAGAGTAGCTTTTGATAAATTGCTTATAGCTACAGGAGGAGTTCCCATTATTCCTGATATTAAAGGTATACATTCAAAGGGAGTATTTACTTTTACTAAGCTTGCTGATGCTCAAAAAATAGAAAAATTTATCCAGACCAATAAGGTCAAAACAGCAACTGTTATCGGAGCAGGGTTAATTGGCCTGAAGGCAACTGAAGCCTT
>JAFGCM010000080.1 GCA_016932635.1 Candidatus Omnitrophota bacterium | reverse complement strand
ATCACAAACAATATACAATGACCGAATGACCGAAATTACAAATAAAATAAAAGTTTTGGTCATTTGAATTTTGGTAATTGTAATTTGTTTGTAAATTGGAATTTGTAGTTTGGAATTTCAACACTGTAAGAGGATATCATGAAGTACATTGTTCTAGTAGGAGACGGAATGGCTGATTATCCCCTGGAGGAGCTGCAGGGCAAAACCCCCTTGCAGGTGGCCAAGACCCCCAATATGGATTATATCGCCCAGAGCGGCCAGGTCGGCTGGGCCAGGACCATTCCTGAAAAAATGGCTCCGGCCAGTGACGTAGCCAACCTCTCCATTTTAGGCTATGACCCGAATAAATTTTATAGCGGGCGTGGTCCGCTGGAAGCCGCCAATATGAATATAGATTTAAAAGATGACGAAGTGGCCTTCCGCTTGAATTTGGTTACTTGCGGTGAAGGCAAGATGCTCGATTATAGCGCCGGGCATATCAGCAATAAAGAGGCGCATAGTCTGATTCGGGATTTAGACCAACAGCTTAAGACAGAGACGCTGCGGTTTTATCCGGGCGTCAGCTATCGGCACCTGATGGTAGCCAAGGATTTAACACCTTCTTTGCTGAAGGTTAAATGTATACCGCCGCATGATATTACCGGACAGAGTATTGCTAAAAATCTTCCCCGCGGGAAAAATGCTGACTTCATTATTGATTTAATGCAGCGTGGCGCCAAATTTTTGGAACATCACGCAGTCAATAAGGTGCGTGTGGATTTAGGCGAGAGTCCGGCAAATTCCATCTGGCTCTGGGGCCAAGGCAGACGCCCGGCGATGCCTAAATTTGAAGATAAATATGGAGTAACCGGATCAGTTATTTCGGCGGTGGACTTAATTAAAGGAATCGGTAAGTTAATCGGCCTGGAAGCGCTCGATGTCCCCGGGGCCACCGGATATTACGATACTGATTATTCAGCTAAAGCCAAATATGGGATTAATTCGTTAGCCAATAAAGATTTTGTCTTTATTCATGTGGAGGCCCCTGATGAAGCCGGACACAATGGAGATTTGCGCGCTAAGATTACCGCGATTGAACGGTTTGATCAGCAGGTAGTGGGTGAGCTTTTAAGCTATTTAAAACAGCGCAGCGATTTTAGGATTTTGGTTTTATCCGACCATTACACGCCTATTGCGGTCAGGACACATACAGCTGAACCAGTGTTTTTCGCCCTTTGCGGTCAGGATGTGCCTAAAGGCCAAATTAACGCCTTTAATGAGGCCGCTGCCGGAGAAAGTAAATTTATTTTTTCTCAAGGCTGGCAGTTGATGGACTATCTAATCAAAAATGACTTACCAAAAGGCACAAGCCTACCTTAACTCCTTCATTAATTATGAACGGCTGAATTTTTACCCCTATCCATCCCGCTTTAAATTGTCCCGAGTGCGCAGGCTGTTAGAGTTTTTAGGCCGGCCGGATCAATCTCTGAAAGTTATTCATATTGCCGGCAGTAAGGGCAAAGGCTCTACCTGTGCCTTTCTCGCCAATATTCTCAAAGCCGCCGGATTTAAAGTTGGGCTGTACACCTCGCCGCATTTGGTAGATATCAGGGAAAGAATCAGGATTATTCAAAAGACAGAAAAAGAAAAAATTTCCAAAAAAGATTTTACAAGATTGGTAGAAAAGATAAAGCCGTATACGGAGAAATTAAGAAAGACTAAATTCGGCAAGCTTAGTTTTTTTGAAATCCTGACCGTTTTAGCCTGTTTGTATTTTAAAGAAAAAAATTGCGATTTTGTAGTTTTAGAGACCGGAATCGGTGGACGACTGGATGCTACTAACGTTGTCTCCTCGATACTCTGCGCCATTACCCCGATTAGTTATGAACATACCCAGGCCTTGGGCAAGACTCTCGGTAAAATAGCTGAACAAAAAGCGGGAATTATCAAACAGAAAAAACAGGTTGTGGTCACAGCGCCCCAGCGACCGGCGGCGCTTCGGGTGATTAGCAGGCGGGCCAAAAAAATCGGCGCGGCTTTATTTGAAGTAGGCAGGGATATCCGGATTCAAGAGCAATCTTTGAGGCTTTGCGGACAATCATTTAGCGTTCAGGGAATCTTAGGGCGATACCCCGGACTTAAAATTAAGCTCTTAGGCAGGCATCAGCTGGTTAATGCAGCCGTAGCTTTGGGTTGTGCCGAGGCTCTGGGCCTGCAGGGAGTTAAAATTTCTGCCTCGGCCATTAAGCAGGGCCTGGCTAATACGCAGTGGCCGGGCCGATTGCAAATAATTGCCCAGCGGCCCTACATTGTTCTTGATGGCGCGCAGAACCGAGCCAGCGCCGGTGTGTTAAAACAGGCCTTGTATAAATTGTTTAAATTTCAGCGGCTAATTTTAGTGTTTGGAGTTTCCCAAGATAAGGATGTAGGCGGTATGCTTAAAGAGTTCGTCCCGCCGGCCCAAAGCGTGATTTTGACCAAATCGCAAAACCCCCGCGCGCTAGCGCCGCAAATAATCAAAACTTATATCAAGACAAATTCTCGGCCAATTTTTTTAACCGAAAATATACAACAGGCCTTAAGGCTGGCCAGAGAAAAATCAGCTCAGCAAGATTTAATATTAGTTACCGGATCGCTTTTCTTAATAGGAGAGGTTTTGAAATTCCGTGGATGAGACGATAGCGGCGATATCTACGCCGATTGGTAAAAGCGGCATTGGCATAGTGCGTTTAAGCGGAAAACAGGCCTTTTCCATAGCCGATAAAATTTTCCGCGACTCAGACAACGGACGTCTTACTCAACGCAAAAGCCATAGACTGCATTATGGCTGGATTATGGATGGGCCTGAACGCCTTGATGAAGTTTTACTGACGCTGATGCGCGCTCCCAAGACCTACACCAGAGAAGACATTGTCGAAATTAATTGCCACAGCGGCATTGTCGTCTTAAGCAGAATTTTACAGCTCGTCCTTAAACAAGGTGCGCGTTTAGCTGAAGCCGGAGAATTTACCAGGCGCGCCTATCTGAACGGACGGATTGATTTAGCCCAGGCCGAGGCGGTCTTGGATGTGATTAATGCCCAGACTAAAAGAGCGCAAGCAGTAGCGCTAAAACAGTTGCAGGGAGGCTTCTCCGGAAGGATAAAAAACTTACGCAAAGACCTGATGGAAGTGGCCAGCCAACTTGAGCTAAGCATCGATTTTTCTGACCAGGATGTTCAGCTAGAGAGCCAAGAAAAATTGTTGGCAAAGATGGACAAGGTGGCTCAAGATGTAAGGCAGCTTTTAGATACAGCGGAGAAAGGCAGTATGCTGCGCACAGGCATCAGTTGCGTTATTTGCGGAAGGCCTAATGTGGGCAAGTCCAGTCTGTTAAACGCGCTGTTGAAGAAAGAAAGGGCCATTGTGACTCCGCTTGCCGGCACCACCCGAGACAGCCTGGAAGAGACAATTGACCTGGGGGGAGCCCCGGTGCGCTTGATTGATACTGCCGGGATTGTCTCTAGCCGAAATTTAGCCGAAAAAGAGGCGGTAAAAAGAGCCCGTCAGCATTTAAGCTCAGCCGACATTGTGCTTTTGGTTTTGGACGCCAGTAAAAAGCTGAACAATCAGGATGAACAGATTTCTCGGCTAATTTTTAAGAAGCCCGGTTTTTTAGTTTTGAATAAACAGGATTTACCCGTTAAGATTAGCGAGCAGGAAGCCGGACAGCTTTTTCCGCAGAGAAAGGCCATAGCTATATCTGCTCTTTGTGGCCAAGGCCTGCAAAGGCTGGAAAAAGAGCTGATTGACTTTATCTGGCAAGGTAGGGCCGAAAACAACGCAGAGTTTCTGGTAACTAATTTTCGTCACCAACAGGCTTTAAACCAGGCGCAGAGATTTCTCGCGCAGGCAATAAAATCAACCCGAAGGGGCGAGAGCGCCGAGATCATCGCCTTGGATGTTCAAGCAGCCCAAAAATCCTTAGGTGAGATTATTGGCGAGATTAGCTGTGCAGACATTTTGGGGCGTATCTTTAGTCAGTTTTGTATAGGTAAATAATGAAGAAAACATCTTTAGCGTTGGGTCTGATATTAATCTTAGGTTTTCTGGCTTATGCCAATAGTCTGGATAATCCCTTCATCTGGGATGACCAAAACCTGATTGTCGCCAACCCCTACATTAAAGATATCCGTCTGATTAAAAACCTCTTTACCAAAGACTTAGGCTACGGTACCCAATTTAGCAATTTTTACCGGCCGCTACAATCCTTGAGCTTTGAGTTGGATTATTATCTCTGGGGCTTGAAGCCGTTTGGTTTTCATTTGACCAATTTGCTCTTGCACATCGGCTGCGCAGTAATGCTCTATTTTCTGTTTAGTCTGATTTTTCCCCGGAGAAAATCAGTCGGGCTGATCACGGCTTTATTTTTTTTAGTCCATCCCGTTCAGACCGAGGCGGTGACTTATATTTCCGGGCGGGCCGATTCGCTGGCGGGCCTATTTATTTTGTCGAGCCTGTTTCTTTATGTTAAGCATAGCTTATGCCAAAGCAGGCGCAAGTCTTTTCTCCTGGGCTCAAGTATTTGTTTTATTTTGGCTTTGCTTAGTAAAGAGACGGCTTTAATACTACCGTTTTTGATTTTACTTTACGATATTAGTTTTGCGTCGGATAAATTGAACTTCCGGGATAAATGTAAGTTTCGCTACTCACTATTTTTCTTAATGAGCCTAACCTATATTTTATTGCGCCTGAACGTGTTGAACTTTTTAAACCAACCGCTGTTTCTATCGGAATTTGCTCTACGTTGGCGATTGCTGAGCAGCGCCAAAATCTTTGCCCTTTATCTTAGCCTTTTGATTTTACCGCTGCATCTGCATATGGAGCGCTCTCTACCCATGGTCAGCACCATTTGGGATAAAGAGCTATTTTTTTCCCTGGCGCTTATTTCTTTATTGGTAATTTTAGCCGTGCGCAGTTTTCGTTCCTCAAGGGTTAGTTTTTTTGGCTTAATCTGGTTTGTCCTCAATCTTGTCCCTGTTTCCAATATAGTACCCTTAAACGCCAATATGGCTGAGCATTGGCTATACCTTCCTTCCGTAGGGTTGTTTTTGTTGCTCGCTTTAGGATTCGATCGGCTGTTGCGCGCAGCAAAACCGCTGAAGATATTAGCGATAATTTTGTTGTTTTTTTTACTTGGGGGTTATTCTTTTTTGAGTGCCAGGCGCAATCTGGACTGGCAAGACCCGGAAAGGTTTTTTCAAAACATTCTTATCTATTCACCAGACAGCTCCGAGGCCCATAATTGCTTAGGCTCGCTTTACCTGAAACAGGGAAAGATTGACTTGGCAATTGAGCAGTTTAAGCAGGCGGTTGAAAATGGCCGTTATAATTACAAGTCTTACGGTAATTTGGCTTCGGCCTTACGCCAAAATAAACAACTCGACTTAGCCATTTCTGTTTATGAACAGGCCCTGAAGCTGCGTCCGGATATCCCGGGCTTATATAATAACCTGGGTAATGTTTATGCCGACCAGGGTAATTTAACTAAGGCCCAAGAGATGTTCCTTCAGGCCTTAAGGCTATATCCGGAATTTGCCCTTTGCCGGGTTAATCTGGCCAAGGTATATTTTGATCTGGGAAAGACCGATTTAGCCGTCCAGGAAGCCCAAAATGCGATTGCCTTGGAACCTGAATTCTCTTCAGCCCATTATGTGCTGGGCCTGATTTACCATAAATTAAAGCAATACGATTTAGCCAGGCAAAGTTACCAAAGGGCCTTGGAGCTTAATCCTCAACTGCGCCAAGCCCAACAGAACCTGAACCGCCTAAAAGAGCTTGCCTTTTAGGCTGTTGTTTATTATAATAGTAATACTCAAAAAGCGGGGTGCAAAATGAAGCCGATCCGGGTATTTCTTTCGGTAGCCGTAGTAGTAACTATTGCTTTAACTGTTCTTTTGTTGCGGCAGGACTATTTAAAAGAGCGCTCAGAAAAATATGGGTCGTTTAACCACATATCTGTTGAGGAGTTTGTCCGGGTAAACAATGAGCTGGATCAGTCTCTGGCAAGAATCGAAGAGCTCAATGCCGCCATTTCAACTTTAAAAAATGAGAATTCGGATTATCAAGATAAGTTGGCCGGATTAAAGCAGGAAAAAGACCAGTTACAAGCCAAGATGGCCAGCCTAATCGAGGAAAAGACTATTCTGGAGAAACAGGTAATTTTGCTTGTGGAAAGGTTTCATTCGGTGAAAGAATTGAGCAAGGCCATCAAAATTGCTAAATTAGAACAGCGTCAGCAGGCTAAAATTGAGCGGCTGAAGAAGCGTATTGCCAAGATGGAATTGCTGCAAGCCATGGATCGGGCTGCTCTCAAGCAGGGAAACCAGGGTTACCTGGTTAAAAATTTCCAGTCAACCCTGAGGCCAACCAGGATCCGGGTAGAGCTTGAGCCGGCAAACAGATTTTCCTATCGCGAGATAGACAAAGAATGAGTTATTTATTTGGCCAATTAGCTAAAAATCAGATTTTTATTACTGTGCTCGTGGCCTGGTTTGTTGCCCAGGGCGCCAAGGTAGCCGTAGGAGTAATTAGGGAAAAAAGATTTAACTTTCGCTGGTTTGTAGATACCGGGGGAATGCCCAGCTCCCATGCGGCCACGGTTTCCGCCTTAGCTGCTGCCGTGGCTATCAAGTTCGGAGTGAGCACGCCTATTTTTGCCATAACCTTGGTCTTTACCTGGATTATCCTGATGGATGCCCAGGGCTTCCGCCGCTCAACCGGCAAACAGGCGGAAATCTTAAATATGATTTTAGACGATATTTACTGGAAGAAAAAAGTAAAAGAAGAGCGTTTAAAAGAACTCTTGGGGCATACGCCGGTTGAGGTTTTGGTGGGGGCAGTAATTGGGATTTTGGTAGCGCTTATTTTCAAGTAATTTTTTAGAAGGGGAGAGAAATGAATAGAAGACTAGTGGTGGGAGCTGCCATCGGATTAGTGGTTCTTTTAATTTTTGTTTTTGCTTTGGGCAGGAATAAAAACAGCGTTCGGGAAAAGACGCTTAACTCGATCCAGCCAGCCGCGCTTTATAAAGAAGCTCAAGAGTTGCAATCTCAAGATAAACTTGTCGAGGCAGTTAAGCTGTATAAAGAGATTATCAGTAAAGCCCCTAATTTTAAGGAGATCGCTGCTGTAGAAAGAAGCCTCTGGGATTTAAATATCAAGCTGCTTTTTTCGCCGATTATTACAGAGCAGGATATCTCCTATAAAGTGGCGCCTGGTGATACGCTGGGAAAGATTGCGGCTAACTTCAACACTACGGTAGAATTAATTAAGCGCAGCAACAAATTGAGCAGCAACCTGATTAGGCCGGGACAACGCCTAAAGATTGCTGCTGTTAAATTTAGCATCATCGTTGATAAATCACAAAATTCCCTCACCCTAAAAACAGGCGATGAAATCTTTAAAGTTTACAATGTGGCTACAGGAAAGTTTAATAAGACCCCCGTGGGGAACTTTACCATCGTAGAGAAACTAACCAATCCGGATTGGTATAAGCCGGGTGAGGGAATAATCTTAGCAAGTGATCCCAGGAATATTTTGGGTTCAAGATGGCTGGGTCTTTCTGAACCGCAATACGGGATTCACGGCGGGGCGACTGCAGAGACCTTAGGTAATCAGGTCACCGACGGATGCATTAGGATGACCAATCCCGAGGTGGAAGAGCTATTCAGCATTTTGCCGCGGGGAACCGAAGTAACTATAGTTGATTAAATGAGGCCATAACTTACGGAGTGAAACGACGTAAGTTGTCTGGCCGAATTTATCCCGGTAGCTACGAGAAAATTTAGTTATAAATTTTCGAAGTGTTTTGCTATCGGGATTATTCACATAAACCAAAGAAGAGATGAGCCCCGAAGTTTTGGGGTTTAGTGTTCATTAAATGAATAGAAGCGGATTGGATTTTGAAAAGCCGATTGTCGAATTAGAGCGCAAGATCGAGGAGCTGAAAAATCTTACCCAAACGGAAAAAATAGACCTTGCCTCGGAGATTAAACAGTTGAGTTCTCGTTTGGAAAAATTGAAGCATGAGATCTTTGAGAACCTGACTGCCTGGCAAAGGGTGCAGATAGCGCGCCATCCCAAGCGTCCTTATACGCTGGATTACGTTGAGTTGATGCTCACGGATTTTGTCGAGCTGCATGGGGACCGGCTGTTTGCCGAAGACAAGGCGATCGTCTGCGGCATCGGTAAATTGAATGGAACAAAACTTTTGCTCATCGGTCATCAGAAGGGAAAGGACACCAAGGACAATATTGTGCGTAATTTTGGCTGTGCCCATCCCGAAGGATATCGCAAGGCGATCCGAATGATGAAGTTGGCCGAAAAATTTAATTTGCCTATAGTCATATTTATTGATACGCCCGGGGCCTATCCGGGAATTGGCGCTGAAGAAAGAGGCCAGGCCCAGAGCATCGCCTATAATTTAAGAGAGATGACTGCGATTGCCGTGCCGATATTAGTTTTTGTGATCGGCGAAGGAGGCTCAGGCGGTGCCTTAGGTATCGGTGTCGGCGATAAGGTATGCATTTTGGAAAATGCTTATTATTCGGTGATTTCTCCGGAGGGCTGTGCGGCGATTCTCTGGAGAGACCGGGCCAGGGCTAAAGAGGCCGCCGAGGCTTTAAAACTTACAGGTAGTGATTTAGTGAAGCTGGGCATAGTGGATGAAGTTATTAAAGAACCATTAGGCGGGGCCCACCGGGAGCCTCGGGAGTGTGCTGAGAATATTAAGGCAGCCATTAAGAAATACCTTAAAGAGTTAACAGCCTTGTCTAAAGAGGAACTTCTGGAGAATAGATATAATAGATTTAGAAAAATCGGCGCTTTCAAAGAGAATAAATAAAGCAGCCGGAGTGGTGAAACTGGCAGACGCGCTGGACTCAAAATCCAGTGGGGCTTAACCCCCGTGTGGGTTCGACTCCCACCTCCGGCACCACTTAGTTCACAGTTGACAGTGCACAGTTGAGAGAAAAAAACCAGGCTTTTTGCCTGGTTTTTTTGTTGCACCTGAAGTGAGCAGAGAATCTGTCCCTCGCCTAAGCATTCAAAAAATCTCTTCGATATTTTTTGAATAGGCTTCGGGACGATTTTTGCCTGAGTTTTACTCTAGCAAAAATCTGGTGGAGCTGACGGGAATCGAACCCGTGATATCACAATGCCATTGTGATGTGATCCCGCTTCACCACAGCCCCATAATCTCCTATTTTTATAGCATCCTAAGTTGATTTTGTCAATAGGGGACAGGCCTCGCCACCTGGTGCTATTTCTTGTTATTTAGATTTCCCTTGAAAGGCCTTGAGTATCTCAAGGGGCAACGGCAGAACCACAAGCGTAGACCGATCCGAAGAGATATTGGCTAATGTCTGTAAATACCTCATCTGCATGGCCATTGGTTGGTCGGCAATTGTCTCGGCTGCCTGCCTTAATTTTTCCGCGGCCTGAAATTCGCCTTCGGCGCTGATAACCTTAGCCCGGCGTTCTCTTTCGGCTTCAGCCTGACGGGCCATAGCCCGCTGCATCTCTTGCGGCAAGTCAACATGCTTTATTTCCACGACCGACACCTTTACTCCCCAGGGGTCAGTTTGTTTATCAATAATTTCCTGTAAAGAGGCGTTTAGTTTTTCCCGGTTGGAAAGTAAATCATCAAGAGAGACCTGTCCGACTACGCTTCTTAAGGTAGTTTGTGAGATTTGTGAAGTGGCAAAATTATAGTCCTCGATCTCGTTAATTGCCTTAATCGGGTCCATCACCCGGTAATAGACAACGGCATTGACCTTGACCGAGACATTGTCTTTGGTAATAATGTCCTGCGGCGGAACATCCAGAGTAATCGTGCGCAGGCTGACCCGTTCTGAACGGTCAAACGGTATAAAAACAAAAATTATTCCCGGGCCTTTTGGCTGCGACAGCACTCTACCCAGACGGAAAACTACCGCCCGTTCATATTCCCGCAGAATTTTCACACATTGGACCAACCACATTACCACAATACCAATAGCTATCCACATTGTTACTCACCTCCTCAATGAGCATATAACTTACGTCGTCTCGAAACTTCTGGGCGACGTAAGTTATATGCGCGAATTGACCCCCTGCGCTTAGATTTCGTAGAAATCTGCAGGGGGTAGTTATAGATATGTTTTCCTTACTATTAGTTTCAATCCTTGCACTTTGTCTACCACTACTTCTGCACCTTTTTTAATCTTTTCGCTGCTTTGGGCATTCCAGATTTCTCCATGAATAAACACCTTGCCTTTAGCTGAAATATTTGTTTTGGCTAAGGCTCTCTGGCCGATTAAGGCATCTTGCCCAATCGTAGATTTTCTTTTGTGCGCCCGAATTACCAGTGTTACTAAAAATGTAGAAATCAGTCCTAAAGAAACAGCCACCGGAATAACCAGCCGTAAAGAAACCCTTAAAAACTCATTAGGCTGGTTAAATAATATTGTTGAGCCAAAGACCAGCGCAGCAATACCGGCCAAGGTAAAAGCCCCGAAGGTAGGGGTAAAGGCCTCAATAACGAAGAAAGCCACTCCTAAAACAACCAGGGCTAATCCGGCGTAATTTGTGGGTAAGACCTGAAAGGCATAGAAGGCCATGATCAGTGAAATAATTCCGGCCAGTCCCGGAAAGCCAAAACCCGGATGAGTGATTTCGTAGAGCAGGCCAAAAAAGCCCAGCAGCATTAAGATATAGGCGATATTGGGATTGATTAAGTGATTGAGAAACTTTTGCCGCCAGGAAAAAGGTATAAACTCAAGTTGGGCGGCTTTGGTGCGCAAGATAACTTTTCCGGCAGCAGTTTCAATACTACGCTCGTCTAATTGCGCCAGCAGGCTATCTAAGTCTTTTGCTATTACGTCAATCACGCCTAAACTTAGCGCCTCCTTTGCGGTGATAGAAACACTTTCAGTTACCGCTTCGCGGGCCCAACGCACATTTTTGTTTCTGGCCTTGGCTAAAGATTCCATCCAGGCGACGGAATCATTTAATACCTTGTTTTGCATTTCTTTATCAATTTTGCCCCAGGAGTTATTCATTATCACCGGATGCGCCGCACCGATATGTGTGGAGTCAGCCATAGCCGCCAGATGGCTGGCTATCGTGATAAAGACGCCGGCTGAGGCCGCTCTTGCACCTTGTGGCCATACATATACTACTACAGGCACAGGGGAATTCATTATCTCTTTGACGATTTTGTGTGTGCTTTCCAAGAGCCCGCCTGGGGTGTCCATGCGGATAATCAGGCACTGGGCATTTTTATCTTGGGCTGTTTTGATGGCCTGGATAATTACCTCATTGGCAATCGGATTAATAATCATGTCGTCGATATCGACGATAGCCACCGGGCGCAAGACTTGCTCACTTGACTGGGCAAAAGCTCTCGATAGCGATAGACCCAGCATAGTCAAACTAAGCAAAATCACCAAAAAATGGACTGTTTTTGCCTTCATAGCATCTTTAAGTATAATTGCCTAAGCTAAAAAAGTCAATACTTTTCTCCCTTCAGCCCCTTGTATTGTGGCTATTTCTATGGCATACTTTTAGATAGACAGAATTGAGAATTAGATATCCAAGTAGACTTGGAGCGAGGGGGGTGTTTGTGTGAGGTGAGAATAATGCAGAAGCGCAAAACTGACGCCAACACAGCCCACCAAGAGGATAAATTAGGGCTTAAAAAAGAGCGGCGCAAATACCCGCGCCTGAATCGCCATTTACTGTTGGGTTTCCGGCCCCTTGATTCTTTAGCACATTACCAGCAGTCCGTAACCGAGAATATCAGCTACGGCGGTTTTAAGGTAGACATCCCTTTTACTTATGCGCCCCCACAAGTTAATCAGGTAATTGAGATGGTAATTAGAGGTCCCGAAGAGCACTTGCGCCCGATTAAGGCCATCGGCCGTATCGCCTGGCTGCATGAGAAAGAAAATAAGCAAGGTTTTGAGCTGGGTGTGATGCTTACTTATATAAGAAAGGAAGATAGAGAAAAATTTATGAAATACTTAAATAATGCAGAAACAGAACCTAAATTAAAAGGAGAAAAATAAGATGAATAAGATAATAAAGGAAAAGCAGATAATAGTAGGGGTAATAATAGCTTTAAGCTTAACTATCTCTTTAGCTCAGGCAGAGGAAAAAGGCTCATCTAGTTTCAAAGGCTCAGGCACCATCTCCGAGACCATGGAGGAGAGGTTCCCTGATTTTGAGCAGAGATTTGGTGGGGAAAGGACGTATGATGAGCAAAGGAGGGTACTT
>JAFGCM010000079.1 GCA_016932635.1 Candidatus Omnitrophota bacterium | reverse complement strand
GTCATTGTGATTTTGATATTGTAATTTGTTTGTGATTTGTAATTTGGAATTTGTATATTGTAATTTGTGTATTGCCTGCCTGCTCCTGCCGGCAAGGCAGGTAATTTGTAATTTAAAGATATAAATGACTAAAATAAAGACAATATTTGTATGCCAGAGCTGCGGGTATCAGTCGGCAAAGTGGTTGGGGCGTTGTCCGGACTGTGATAGCTGGAATAGCCTGGTAGAGGAAAACCAGGTCGCCCAAACTTTAAACTCGCGTTATCAGGGCGCGCTTTCTTTGCCGCCGCAATCACTGCTTGATGTTGAGTCTTCTGAAAGCATCCGGCGCCCAACGCAGATTCAGGAATTAGATCGGATTTTAGGAGGAGGCGTCGTTGCCGGTTCAGTAGTGTTGGTGGGTGGAGAGCCGGGCATCGGCAAATCTACGCTTTTACTGCAGGCCTCAAGGGAGTTAGCTCGCGCAGCGGGTGTTGTGCTTTATGTCAGCGCCGAGGAGTCAATTCAGCAGACTAAATTACGGGCTACGAGACTGGGCGAGATCCCCCAAAATTTATATATAGTCAACGAGAGTAATGTAGATTTGATTTGCGAATATATCAAAAAGTTTTCACCCGTTGCGGTAATCATTGATTCTATCCAGGTAATGTATAGTCCCGGTCTTTCTTCCTCGCCCGGAAGTGTTTCCCAGGTCAGAGAATGCGCAGCTTGCTTAACTGCCCTGGCCAAGACGAGCCACATCCCGGTATTTTTAGTAGGACACGTAACCAAAGAGGGTTTCTTAGCCGGCCCGCGGGTGTTAGAGCATATGGTGGATACAGTGCTTTATTTTGAGGGCCAGAGGCACCACTCTTTTAGAATTTTAAGGGCGGTCAAAAATAGATTTGGCTCAACCAATGAAATCGGTGTTTTTCAGATGAGCGCCGAGGGCTTAAAAGAGGTGAATAATCCTTCGCAATTGCTTTTGTCGGAGCGGCCCAAGCAGGCTTGTGGTTCGGTGGTTGTTCCTTGTATTGAGGGGACCAGGCCGCTGTTAATAGAAGTTCAGGCCTTAGTCAGCCGCTCAAATTTAGCAATGCCCAGGCGTTGGTCCTCCGGGCTTGATTACAACCGCATTGCCTTATTGATTGCGGTGTTGGAGAAACGCGTTGGTCTTCATTTGGGGATTCAGGATATTTTTGTGAATGTAGTGGGCGGGGTGAAGATTCAGGAGCCGGCAACCGATTTAGGCGTAGCCTTAGCCATTGCCTCCAGTCTAAAAGAGGTCCCGATTGAGCAAGAGGATATCTTTTTGGGCGAAATCGGCTTAAGCGCCGAGGTGCGCGCGGTAAGTGTTGTTGAACCCAGGATCCAAGAGGCGCAGCGCTTAGGCTTTAAACGCTGCATCATTGCCAAAAACAACATCCCAGGCTTAAAGATTAAAGGTGCGATGGAATTGGTGGGGGTGGAGACCGTTTCCCAAGCTTTGGAAGTGGCATTGAAAAAGTGACTTTGCTTCGGTATGCTTGCTCCGCTCGCTCCGCAAACACGCCTCGCAAAGACAGAATGAACATGGGGCTAGACCGCGCCCCGCTTTGAGCCACCCCGAGGCAGATATTTAGCCGTAACTTAATCTATGTGTATAGTTGAAGACAAAGATAGCAAGAAGTTTTATTTGTCGTCTGGTACGATAAAACACATAAAATATTTTCATAAAATTGACAATCCAGAGAGTTTCGTAAAAAGAGTCCTGAAATCACCACTGGCTATTGTGGAAAGCAAATGGGAAGAAAATACTTATTTATATTATGCTCAAAAAGGAAAGCAGCTTTATAGTGTCGTTGTGGTAGATACCACCCATAAGAGAATTAAAACAGCTTATTTAGAGCGAAAAATTAAGGAGGGAAAAGTAATATGGGTAAGTCCAAAATTAATGAATTAAAGATTTCTTATGATAAGGATGCAGATACGTTTTATCTTTCTTTAGGTAGCCCCAAAAGGGCTGTGTGTGAGACTTTGGATAATGGAGTAGTAATCAGGAGAGATTCTAAGAGCAATAAGATAGTTGGTCTCACAGTCATTGACTTTGAAAAACATTTTTCTAAATATAAACCACATCCTTTAGATACCCATTTAAGTGCAAAATTTCAGTTGGCTTAGTCGAGTATCTTTACACAAACAAGAAAGGAGTAGCAGGTGTTTTACAAAGATAGCAAAGACTTACTAGAGAAAACAAAAAGTGCAATCAGTATTTCCCCGGATATTCTTCGGGTAGAGGACAAGGCGCAGGTTAAGGCCAAGCTTATCGATGAATTAGTATATAACCTTTGCCTTAATGAAAGTCTGGAAGTTAAAGATAGTTGTTGCTGGATGATTTGGGAACTGGCTAACGAATTAGGTATTTTTCCTGCTTCTATCCAGGGCCTTTACCAGGCCAAGGGTGAGCAAAAATACAGCAAAATCACCGTGCCGGCGGTAAATATCCGCGGGTTAACTTATAATGTCGCCCGGGCCCTGATCAGAACGGCCATTGACCATAAGTCGTTAAGTTTTGTCTTTGAGATTGCTAAGTCAGAAATAGGTTATACCTTTCAGCGGCCGGCGGAATATGCCGCAGTTTGTTTAGCTGCAGCCATCAAGGAGGGTTACCAGGGGCCTTTATTCATTCAGGGAGACCATTTTCAGCTGAAGGCTAAAAATTATAGCCAGGATGCCAAGAAAGAAGTGGACAGCCTGAAAAAACTTATTCAGGAGGCAATTCAGGCCGGATTTTATAATATTGATATCGACAGCTCGACTTTAGTGGATTTAAAACAGGACTCTTTAGATAAACAGCAGTGGAATAATTACGATGTGACCTCCAAACTCACCGCCTTTATTAGGGAAATCGAGCCCCAAGGGATAACGGTTTCTGTGGGTGGAGAGATTGGCGAGGTAGGCAAGAAAAATACTACTCCTGATGAATTTCGCGCCTTTATGAGTGGTTATCGCAGCGAATTAGATAAGTTAGGCCAAGAGTTAACAGGAATTAGTAAAATCAGCATTCAGACTGGCACGGCGCACGGAGGGGTAGTGTTGCCGGATGGAACTATTGCTAAAGTAAACTTGGATTTTGAGGCCTTGCGGACTATTTCCCGGATTGCCCGAGAAGAATATGCAATGAGCGGGGCTGTTCAGCACGGGGCATCGACTCTACCCAATGAGGCCTTTCATCATTTTCCCCAAACTGAGACTGCCGAGGTGCATCTGGCTACAGAGTTTCAAAATATTGTCTATGAAAGCAAGCATTTTCCAGGTGAGTTAAGAGCGAAGATTTATCAGTGGCTAAAAGATAACTGCGCAGCCGACCGCAAAGAAGGGATGAGCGAGGAACAGTTTATTTACAAGACGCGCAAGAAAGGCTTTGGCCCGTTTAAGCAAGAGCTGATGGATTTACCTCAGGCAACCCGCGAGGCCATTGCCCAAGAGCTTAAGGATAAATTTGCCTTCCTGTTTAAAAAGCTCAATGCCGCTAACACCGAGGCCCTGGTCAATAAATACGTCAGACCCACCCGGATTAAAAAATCTATTCCCCCAGCCTTGCTCAACTTACTATAACTTAAGTTATTTGAACAGGGTGTATAATTGGTTCCGTAATCAAAGGTTAAGGTTTGGGTTAAGTATCGTTTAAAAAGGTTACGTAGGTCGTTTATCGGAGAAAATACGATAAACCAAACCCAAAAACGAAACCGATACGTAACCGAAACCGTAACCCTAACCGAGCTTTACTTCGGTGTACGGCGCATCAACATTACGGCCATGGTAGCAAAAAGGATATTGGCGAACCAGGCCGAGAGCAGCGGCGGCAGTGTTCCGCGCTTACCCAAGGCCAGGCTCAAGGCCTCGATGGCGTAATAGAAGAAGCCAATGACGATACACAGGCCAATACTGGCTACCTTGCCTGTGCCCATAGTTGAGAGGGCAAAGGGGATGCCTAAAAAGACAATTACCAGGCTGACAAAGGAAAAGGAAACCTTGTAGTGCAGGTCTACCAGTAATTTTTGCACGATTTTAGCGCCGCTTCCCGAGAGGCGTTTAATATATTTTCTTAACTTCTGGTAACTCATGAATTCAGCCGATGATTCCCGGCTTAAAAAATCTTTGGGTTTTTCTTCGATATCAATGAGCATTTTTTTGAAAAAAGCAGGCTGGTCGATTACCCGGCCCTCTTGGTCAAAGTTGTAAATCACGCAGTCATAAAATTCCCACCCGTCTTTTAGCCATTTGCCTTGTTTGGCTTGAATTTTGGCGGTTACCCGCTCATTATCGTCCTGATCAAGAATGGTAATTTCCTCAAGCAGATTTTTTCTGGCATAAAATTTACGCACATGGATCAGCCGATTATGCGTGCCGTAAATGGCAATATTTTCCACTATTTGCTCTTTCAGCTCTTTATTTTCTTTATCCAGGTGTTCTTCTTTTACAGTAGTAGAAATCAGGTTAGCCTCCGGCACGATTTTATCGTTAATGACCAAGGTGGCGATGCTAATCATCAGTCCCAGATAAAAGAAAGGAAGCGTCAGGCGCCAGATATTTAAGCCGCTGGCTTTCAGCGCCGTAATTTCATTGTATTTAGCCAGATTGCCCAATACATAAAGGGTAGATAACAGTACTGCCACCGGCGCGGTACGCACAAAGATAATCGGCAAAAAGGCCAAATAATATTGCAACAATACTGAGATTTCCACCTGCTGTTTAATAATGTCTTCTAAGCGGCTGAACAGGTCAATAATCACATAGAGAGAAATGAATACGCTTAGACAATAGAAAAAGGGCAGGATAAATTCTCTGATTATATAGCGGTCAATTATTTTCATATTGGTCTGTTGGTCAGCTAGTCAGCTGGTCTGCTAGTCTATTAACGTTTCATCGTCCAGAAGGCCAGGATAATTCCCACCGAGGCAAGCACGATATCGGAAAGCCACATGCCTAATCCGGGATACATAATTCCTTTAATCGAGAGCACCTCTCCGCCCAGAAAAAGAATATAGTAGCCTACAAAAATACCGACACTCAGGCCAATGCCGACAAATTTTTCCCGTCTTTTAGTCCAAATAGCCAAAGGCAGCCCTACCAGCACAAAGGCCAGGCTGGAAAAGGAAAAGGCGAGTTTTTTATTTATTTCGGTAATAATCGGATTGATGTCCTCGATCTTACTTTTGGCCAGTTCACGCATCTGAGCGCGCAATTCCCGGATGCTCATATCTTTTAATTTTTTCTGCCAGTTTTCTCCCCCGCCGGAGATATCCAGGGTCAAATAGTAAGTTTTAAAATTGAGCTTATAAAAGGTATTGGGGTCTTTGGGGTTGGGTTCGTCGCTTGAGCCGTCAATCAGTTTGAGTTTAACCATATCCTTCTCCGGAATAGGCAGAAATTCTCCCCGGTCGGCAATAATGGTGCGGGTGGGTCCGCCTTCTTGAGGCTGGTAGATCCTGACCTGACTCAGCTTGTTCTGATGGACGCCGTAAATAAAGATGATGTAATTCTGAAAGGTCCTGATGAATGTACCGGCCTCTAAAAATGCGGCCGGGCTTTTGAGGCCGATTTGTTTGACTAACTTGCGGGAGGCAAATAAGGCTTGAGGTTTTAATTTGTCGTTTAAGGGAATGGAAAACAAGCTTGTAATTAAACCCAGCACAATAATCGGAAAACATAATCTGTACAGATTAATGCCGCTGGCCCTAATGGCGACGAGCTCATTATCTGCGGAAAGCCGGCCGATAGCTAATAGTGTAGCGCTTAAGATGGCCAAAGGAATAGCATAAGAGAGAATATTGGGCAGCAAAAGCATGATCAATTTACTAACCAGGATTAGGCTGACCCCTTTATTAATGACCAGGTTGAATAAATTGACCATGTTTCCCATCAACATAATAAAGATGAGTACGGCCAGGGATAGCACAAACGGCCAAAGCAGCTCTTGCAATAAGTATTTTCTTAGTATCTTCATACTTACACCCCGCGGGCGAGGGTAAATATATCTACGCGGTTTGCCCCGGCCTCAAGTAGTATTCGGGCGCACTCATTAATGGTTGCGCCGCTAGTCAAGACGTCGTCTATCAACAACAGCCTTTTATTTTTAATTAATTGCGCATTTTTAATTTTAAATGCTCCTTGGATATTTTTTAATCTTTCTATCCTAGAAAGATTAACCTGCGCCGGCGTAGATTTAATTTTAACCAATACTGCTGCAGACATTTCTTTGGAAAAATTTTTAGCTAAAGCTTGGCCCAAAAGTTCTGCCTGATTAAATTGTCTTTGCCGGTATTTTGCTCTATGTAAGGGAACCGGTATAATTAAATCAATACTTTCCATGTCCAAACAGCGCCCGGCAAAATCAGCCATTAACTTGCCTAATGGTTGAGCCAGGGCTAATTTACCTTGGTATTTAAACAAATGGATACATTCTTTAATAATGCCAGCATAGGCGCAGACCGAGCGCGCTTGCCGGAAAAAGTAATGTCCTTGCTGGCAGTCTTGGCAGATTAAGGCCAGACTTTGAGTTTTTGCCGGAAGCCCTTTTCCGCAGCGGCGGCAAAAAGGCGGCTGATTAAACTCAATTTTGCTCCAGCAGACAGCACAGATTGGTAGCTGGCTTAAAGGCTCAAGTCGTACCTTGCAGCTTAGGCAAGTTAAAGGAAAGATTAAATTAATAAAATTCTTCCAGGCAGCCTTCAGCACAGTAGTAACAATGTATCATTTTCTGATTAATATGTCAAGCTATTCATTCGTAACTTATTTTATGTTAAATAGTTATGAATAATTACACTTCATCTAAAACAAGGCCCTTG
>JAFGCM010000078.1 GCA_016932635.1 Candidatus Omnitrophota bacterium | reverse complement strand
GGGTGAATGATTTATTTTCTTTTTTGCAAAGCTTTAATTTAATAATCATATGTATAAAGCTTTTATTTCTGCTTTTAACACCTGGAAATCTTCATCCGAAGTAACAAGAATCTTATCCGTATCTATAGCAAAAGCAGCAATATAACTACCGGCTATACCCAAGCGGTAAACGGCTTTTAACCTTCCGGCATTAAGAATAATTCGCTCACTGGGCAGCAAAATAGGCAAATCCCAGCTTTTGACTAAAGCAAAAGCTTTGTCGGCTTCGGGCTTACCTAATTTATTCCAAACGATATAATAAAGTTCGGAGTAGACTAAAAAAGGCAAAGCTGAAGAAGAAATTACTCCACCTACTTTATTTGCTCCTTTTGCATCTGTTAAATAGGTAAATACTGCCGAAGTATCTAAAATATAATCATATTCCTTAATCTTTGTGCTCATACCTTCTTTCTTCTCTTCTAGCCGCAATTAAATCTTTAACGTTAACTCCTTTAAGAATTCCCCTTGACTGGCGTAAGCTTGCTTTTGGGATAGGCACAATCACAATCTCTTTTCCTGTATCCAAGAGTTCCACCTTCGTCTGCGCTTTAATTTTATATTTTTTCCTTATCACAGCAGGTATAACCATCTGTCCACGCTCAGAAATAGTAATCGTCATCTTCAATCACCTCTAAAATAAGTATACAACAAATTTCTACATTTGTCAAGCAAAATCTCATTTCTTCTTACTTTTTTGCAATTTGACATATTATACCTTAGTTACCCAAAGGAATCCAATAAATCGTTACTGTAGCACTGCCTGAAACACTCTCTTCTATTGTGCGAGTTACTCTATAATAATCATTTTTACGCACTGGCATAGTGAAACTATCAGTAAAATTACCCATCAGTGGTGTCAGACAGACCACTGATGCGGTGCTTCTTTTAGCATTTGGTGGACTACTCTCGCCAGTATATCCTTCTATCTTCTGACGGGACATGGTACCTGTTCCTATTAAAGTCGCTACAACAAAACCATCAGTAGCTACTGGACCATAAATTGAATTAAGATCTCTTGATTCCCACGCTCCCAAAGCGCCTACCCCCCCAGCGCCTTCCAACCAGAAGGCACTGCTTCATCATAATAATATAGTCCCTTAGAATTAATTGTGCCATCATCAAAATAGAGCATTCCTTCTTCTTCATTACCAGAAATAAATGCAGGCGGGCCATCATAAGGCTCAAGTTTACTGATATGGGTCGTCATCTGCCGATACACTCCATATGGTGCGGGATAATAGGTGGAGATGGTGATTTCCTCAGCCCAAGCTAAACCAGTGCTAATTACAGCTAAACCAATTAAAACAAAGATATAAAGTTTACGCATTTTTACCACCCCTCTCAATTTAAAAAATCAGCCTGTTTCCCTTTTGCTATGTGTTTTTTTAAAAGGCCCTCAGCTAATTTTATGGCCTCCTCTGCAACCTGAATATTTCTTTGTGCAGCTTCTTTTGAATATTTATTTTTATAATCAGCTAATTCGCGAAGAGCGAGCGCTTGGATAAAATTATCATAGTACTCTTGAGGAAGTAATCCTTTATCAATATAGAAGGCCTTAATGGCCAGTGCAAGCTGAATATGGCTTTTCTCTCGGTACCTTTTCTTATAAAGAAGCGCCCTCGAGGCGTGAAAAAGGGCATAGTATGCACTCCCAGTGGCTAATTTGATCTTTCCGAACTTCAAGACATCTTTGGCATCTTGTAAGTCTTCTTTGGCTGTCTTCAATTCTTTAGAACTAAGCTTAGGGCCAGCAGAAAAAGGAATAATTTTTCTTTTCTTAATTGCTTCTTGAAGATTATATTTCTTCATAGGTTGGTTTTCCTTCCCAAAGGATGATGCCTTTTTTAACTTCATTGTAGAAAACTCTGTCTGTTTTCATAGACGAAGCTATTTCTAAAGGGTCGAGTATAACTGCTTTGAGGTTTTCATTTATAGCTCTATATTTATTGACGATCTTTCTTGCTTTGGTTTTATATTCTGTGCGAATAAACAAGTCTATGTCGCTGTCTGCGGTATTAGAGCCATCTGCGCGACTGCCAAAAAGAATGATCTCATAACAGTACTCTTGAGTCTCTTTGACTAATTTTTGAAGACTCAGTAGGTTCTCAAATATCTTAAATTGCCTTAACAGGAAATTATCGGCGTTAAGTCTATATAGGAATAAATTTCCCTTTCTTTCACGGGATAAGACATCTAATTTTAAAAGCAATCTTAGGGTTTGATTAGTTGCCCCCCTGCTACTTTTACTCGACCTGGATACCTCCTCAGCTGAAAATACCTCACCTGGATGGTTAGAGAGAAAGGAAAGCATCTTTAAAGGTGTTTGGTGGTATAGGCGTTTTTTGATTTTTAGATTTTCCATTAAATTGTCCTCATTGTTCATTATAATGAAAGACTAATTTGTTGTCAATGACTAAATTAATCGTATTGCCAAACATCGCTGTTTGTGTCTACCGTCCTAGATATTTCTCTAGAAAAATAGGATGTGTCCCTATTTTAATTACACAAACCATTGTGTCTGGTTAACCACTTCCTCAATAGTGGTGATGCCTTGATAAATTTTATCCAGTCCATCCAGGCGCAGACTGCGCATTCCGGATTTAACCGCTGCTGCCTTTAAGGCCTGAACGGATTTTTTCTCTAAAATCAAGGCCCGGATCTGATCATCCAGGACAAAAAACTCAAACACCCCGGTCCGGCCTTTATATCCCGTATTTTTGCAGTTTGGGCAGCCTTTGCCGTGATAAAAGCGTTTGGTCTTGGCTTCGGTCCCGGAAAGGCCCAGTTGGGATAACTCCTGCTCTTGCGGCTGGTAAGGCGCTTTACATTCCGGACAGATTGTGCGCACCAGCCGCTGCGCTAGCACGGCAGAAATTGTGGAGGTAATCAAAAATGGGGCGATCTCCATATCTAAAAGCCGGGTAATCGCCCCGGGGGCATCATTAGTATGCAAAGTGCTGAATACCAAGTGGCCGGTGAGCGCAGACTGAATAGCAATTCCTGCCGTTTCTTTATCGCGAATCTCACCCACCATAATTACATCCGGATCCTGACGCAAGATATGGCGCAGGCATTTGGCAAAGGTCAAATCTATCTTCGGTTTAATGTTAATCTGGATAATGCCGCCCAAATCATACTCCACTGGGTCTTCAGCGGTAATAATATTTAAGTCTATTTTGTTGATCTCCTGCAAGCAGGAATAAAGCGTGGTGGTCTTTCCTGAACCGGTAGGGCCGGTAACCAAGACGATGCCGTTGGGCCGATGGATCAGTGCCCTTAAGCTGTCTTTATCCCGCTGGGCCAAGCCCGCCTGGTCTAAAGATAAACTGACTACGCTTTTATCCAGAATACGCATAACAATACTCTCGCCAAACACCGTCGGTAAAGTAGAAACGCGTAAATCCACCTGTTTGCCACCGATATTGGTCAGGATCCTGCCGTCTTGGGGCAGGCGGGTCTCGGTGACATCTAAATTGGCCATCACCTTAATCCGGGAAGCCAGGGCTAGATTTAAGTCTTTAGGCGGAGAGGCCGCCTCCACGCACTGGCCGTCAATCCGGTAACGAATCTTAAATTCCTCTCCGAAAGGTTCAAAATGGATGTCGCTGGCCTTATCTTTAACGCCTTCTAAAATAATCAGATTAAGTAGCTTCACGACCGGGGCCTGATAAGCCAATTCCTGCAGCTCTTCCGGACTAAGCTGGCGCTGTTTATCTCCCTGCTTCATTGCGGCCGTTAAAGGCTTTTTATGCAGTTGGCCCACCAGCTCATGGAGAGATTCCTTTCCCAGCGCAAAATATTTATTTATCTCGTCTTGAATTTGTTCTTCCGTAGCCACTACCGCCTGGATATTGCAACCTAAGGTAAAGCGTAAATCATCCAGAAATTCCAGATTCAGCGGATCGCTGATGGCCACCGTTAAGGTATTGCCCTCCAATTTTATCGGCATAATATTATAGACCTGGGCAATCGATGCCGGCACCTGATGCACCGCTGGCCGCTCTATTTTAATTTTTGCTAAGTCAACTATCGGGAGTCTGGCCTGATTGGCCACAGCCTGCAGCAGCTCTTCCTGCGAGAGTAAACCCGCTGCTACTAAAATCTTGGCCATAGATTTTCCGCTAAACTTGTATTGTTCTAAACAATCCTGCCATTGCTCGGGGGTAATCAGTTTACGTTCGACCAGCATCCGACCCAATGGTTTGAATCCTAATCCCTTAGGCATAGAATCTTCTCCCTAAATGCTATTATTGTGTAACGCGCAAGACCTCCTCTAAAGTAGTTATTCCCTGGGCCGCCTTTAACCAACCGTCCTCTCTCAAGCCGCACATTCCCTTACTCTTGGCCAGCTCCCTAATTTCAGTCGCAGAATAATGTTCGGTAATATTGCTGCGCATGCCCTCGTCTAAAATCAGCAACTCAACAATGCCGATTCTGCCCCTAAAACCGCTTAGGCATTCCGGGCAGCCTCCAGGCTTGTAAAAAGTAATTCCTTTGATTTGGCTACTGGTTTTGTTAAATGAGCGCAACTTTTCTTCAGTCGGCTGATCAGGCTGCTTACACTTGGTGCAGAGCGTACGGACTAAGCGCTGGGCCAGCACACCCTGCAGCGTGGAAGACACCAAATACGGCTTAACGCCCATATCGATTAAGCGGGTAATTGCGCCGGGGGCATCGTTAGTGTGCAAAGTGCTAAAAATCAAATGTCCGGTCAAAGAGGCCTGGATGGCAATAGCCGCTGTCTCAAAATCTCTGATTTCTCCCACCATAATTATATCCGGGGCCTGCCGCAGCATTGAGCGTAAGCCGCTGGCAAAGCTTAGGCCAATTTCCGGTTTTACCTGAACCTGATTTACCCCCGCCATCTGATATTCCACCGGATCTTCCAGCGTCAGCAGTTTTTTATTGGGTTTATTAATCTGGGCCAAAGAGGTATATAGCGTCGTCGTTTTCCCGCAACCCGTGGGTCCGGTAACTAAAATTATCCCGTTGGGTAGTTTCAACAAATTCTCATATTTGAGCTTGTCCTGCGGGGAAAACCCCAGTTGCTCCAAATCCAAAATCAGCCGCGAGCGGTCCAAAATCCTGACTACTACATTCTCGCCGTGAATCGCCGGAACGGTGGATACCCTTAAATCAAGCTCCTTTTCCTCAACCTTAAATTTTATCCGGCCATCCTGCGGCAGGCGCTTCTCGGCAATATCCATACTCGCCATAATTTTAATCCGGCTAATCAAGGAACCCTGCAGCCTTTTCGGGGGCCCGGGGACTTCCTGCAACACGCCATCAATACGGTATCTAATCCGAAAAGTGTTTTGCAGCGGCTCAAGGTGCACGTCACTGGCCCGGTTTTGGTAGGCCTCTTTTAATAACAGCGTGACTAATCTGACAATCGGTGCGTCGTCTTTGCCGGATACTTCCTGGGCCTGGCGTAAAAATTCCGAACTAGAGACAGTTTGCCCCGTATCTGCTCCTGGGGTTTTCTTTTCTTTTCTTTCCCCGTAAATTTTATCGAGCAAGGAATTGAAATCATTTTCTGCTATAAAAACCAAGTCCAAATTTTTCTCTAGAAACTTACTCAAGTTATCTACCGCTAAAAAATTAAAAAGATTATCCGTAGCCAGGGTTAAAAGAGCTTGTTCCGACTTTATCGCGATCACCCGGTGCCGCAGGGCCAGGTTGTAATCCACTAATTCCGCGGCTGAGTCGGGAACTTGTAGCGGATCAATTGTTTTTGGCTGGACTCCAAACTGGGTAGCTAAAGAAAGGACGATCTTTTCGCCCGAAATAAAACCTAATTCCACCAAAATCTGCCCCAGCGCTCCTTTACTTGTCTCCTGCAGCTTAAGGGCCTGCTGAAGCTGATACTCCTTGACAATTCCTAAATTTTTTAAGCCTTCAGAAATAATTTTTTTATAGGAAAGCATTGAATCAACCCTGCTCTTTTTACTCTTGTTTTTCCATCAGTTCTGCGCACCTCAAGTTGGCCCGCTTGATCCAATCCTTGGCCCGGGGATAAAGATAACCCACCTTTAAATATTCATCTAAGGCCTGGCTATAATCTTTCTGTGTTTCAAACAATTGGCCGATAGCAAACTGGACCTGGGCGTTTAATTCGTCGTTAGAAGAGCCCAAGGCCTTTCTATATTCAACAATAGCCTGCGGAAAATTATTTTGTTGTTCAAACAGTTCCGCGCTTTTTTGGTGCGCCAGGTAGACAAAATCTGTATCTTTAAACTCCTGAATAAGTTTTTGATAATAGTCCTGGGCCTGTTCAAACTTGCCCTTATCTTTTAGCAAATCTGCCTGAAGCAAAAACGCATCAGCCCGTAAATTACTCATCGGATAAGCCTGATTCAGGCTTTCCAGCAATTGTCGGGCAAATTCTGCCTTGCCTAGGCGCTGGTAAGTCCGGGCCTGCCAAAACAACGCCTGATCAGTAAGTTCATGCCGGGGAAACTTCTCCAAGAGGCCAGTAAAATATTTTTGCGCCTGGGTAAAACTTTGCTGGCGAAAATAATATTGGCCCAGCCAAAAAAAGACATCCGCAGTCAATTTTGAATCCGGATAGTCAGTTAAAAATTTATTAAATTCCTTGATCGCCTGATCTGCTTTTCCCATCTGATAATAGCAGAGCCCGATTTGATAACGCGCTTTAAGCTTGAGTTGATCATTCCTGGGACAGATCCGTTGTAGCTCGGAAAAACCCTTCAGGGCCGAAGAATAATCCTGATTATTATAATCGGCAAATGCCAGAAGGAACAGGGCTTCTTTTTTCAGCTTGCCTTGAGGAAATTTTAGCAAAAGCTGCTCTAACTTTTGCCGGGTGAGGGTAAACTTTCCTTGACGGAAGAAGCTGGCGGCGATTTCATAATAAGCCTGTTCCAGATATTTGCTTTGCGGGAAATTGGCAATTAAGGTATTAAAAATGAGCCTGGCGTCATCGAATTTCTCCCCTTTAGAAAGCGCAACTGCCAGTTGATATTGGGCATAATCGGCATAATAGTAATCGGCATAATCTTTCAGCGCCGCATCATAACTTTTAATTGCCTCGGCGAAATTGTCCTGTTCCAGATAAATATCTCCCATTCTGCACAGCGCCTCGCACTTTAGGAAGCGTTGGTCGGATTGCTCAAACACTTGCTTAAATTGCTCAATGGCCTGGGCATATTTTTTCATCCGGGCATAAGTCCAGCCCAGATTATAACGCAGATTATCCGGTAAATGCGCCGAGAGGTCCTCTCGTTCCAGCACACTGCTCAACTCCTGGGCTTGCTCAGCCGCCGGTAATTTTAGCGAAAATTTTTCTAAGGCCTGCTTGTAGGTATCGGCTGCCTCTTGGTATTGACCTAACTGACCCAGGGTCTCGCCCTTCCAAAAATAGGCATCATCCAGCCAATTAGAGTAGGAAAACTCATTGATAATTTTATCGTATAGGGTGAGCGCCTGCTGGTAATTTTTAAGGTAGCCTTGGGTGCGCGCCTGGGCAAAAATAATCGAATCGGTCAAACTTTTTCCCAACTGGGGCGTATCTTGCAAATTTTCAAACTCAACCAAGGCCTGTTGATATTTTTCCAACTTTAAATAAGTCCAGCCCTGGGCATATCTGGCCAAGGCGGCAATTTTATTTTTTGGCTGTAACTTCTCGGCCTGGGTATAATATTCCAGCGCCGCTTGAGCATTACCCAAAATATATTCAATCTCACCCAGATAATAGAATGCGGCGTTTAAATGACTGGACTGGGGAAACTCTTTAACAAATTGCTTAAATTCTGTTTTAGCCTGCGCGTAATCCTTAACATTATAGCGGCACTGTCCAATCCGAAAAGCGGCCTCCGCCCGCAGCTTGTGCTTGGGAAATCTTTTCCTAAAATCTTTATATAGCTCAAAGGCCCGATGAAACTCATTCCGCTGATAATAGCAGCAAGCCCGATAATAGTAACTTTCGGGTAAAAAATTTGAACTGGGGAACTGCTCGATTATTCTTTGAAAATAATTCAGCGCCGAATCGTAATCTTGTGCCACAAAATAAGTCTGTGCCGTCCAGTAAAGCGCCTGGTCGTAAAACGCTGCATCCTGACGTTTAGCCAAAATCTTCTGTAGCGTGCGCAGGCTTTCCGGAAAATTGCCTAAATTCAAATAGCAGTGGCTGATCGAGATCAGGATCTGGTCTTTCTTTTCTTCGGGCGCCCGATCCAAATACTTTTGAAAATGTTTTAAGGCAATTTCATTGAAACCGTCGGCAAAGGCGCGCTCGGCTAAATATAGCTCCTGGGGCAGTTTCGTTTCTTCCTGAGCGTAACAACTCAATGTTGTTAAAAGAAACAGCATTATTGATAATTTAACTATTACTAATTTAGGCATTGCTTTAAGATTTTCTTCAAATAACTGCCCGTATATGATTTTTTTATCTTAATCAGTTCTTCCGGAGTGCCCGTACCCACAATTAACCCGCCGGCCTCTCCGCCTTCGGGGCCTAAATCAATGATATAATCGGCGCATTTAATCACTTCTAAGTTGTGCTCAATTACGAGCACGGTATTTCCCATACTCACCAATCTCTGTAGGACACCAAGCAATTTATCAATATCGGCAAAATGCAGTCCCGTGGTCGGTTCATCTAATATATAAAGCGTTTTGCCTGTGCTTCTTTTGGCCAATTCCGTAGAAAGCTTGACCCGCTGGGCCTCACCACCCGAAAGTGTAGTTGCGCTTTGGCCCAGCTGAATATAGCCCAGTCCCACCTCGCTTAAGATGCCAAGCTTACCCTTAATCTTGGGGACATTTTGGAATAACTCCTGGGCCTCCTCAACGCTCATACTTAACACATCGGCAATCGACTTTCCCTTATACTTGATTTTTAACGTCTCTTCGTTAAATCTCAAACCCCTGCACCTCTGGCAGGTAACGAAGACATCGGGTAGAAAATGCATCTCTATCTGTTTAATGCCATCGCCCTGACATTCTTCGCACCTTCCGCCTTTGACGTTAAAACTGAATCGGCCGGGTGCATATCCGGCCATCCGCGCCTGAGGCAATTTAGCAAATAGCTCTCTGATGTAGGTAAATACCCCGGTATAAGTCACAGGATTAGAACGCGGCGTGCGGCCAATCGGAGACTGATCGACCACAATCACTTGGTCAATAAATTCTATGCCTTTAATCTCTTTGTGCGCGCCGGGTTTTTGTTTATGCCGGTAGAACTTCTTAGCCAGTGCCCGGTAAAGGATCTCATCAATCAGCGTGCTTTTTCCCGAGCCGGATACGCCGGTAATACATACTAACACCCCCAAGGGAATACGTACATCGATATTTTTTAGATTATGTTCTTGGGCCCCCAAGATTTGTAAAAACTGACCCCGAGGCTCACGGCGTTTTTCGGGTAGCGCTATCTTTAATTCTCCGCGCAGATACTTAGCCGTTAGGGAACTTTTAGATTTTAATAATTGTTGTAAATTTCCGCTGGCCACTACCTTTCCGCCATGACGGCCGGCTCCTGGACCAAGATCGATAATATGGTCGGCGGCCTTGATGGTGGCTTCATCGTGCTCAACAACAATTAAACTATTGCCCAGATCGCGCAGAGACTCTAACGTATTTAAGAGTTTGGCGTTGTCCCTTTGGTGCAGGCCAATACTGGGTTCATCCAAAATATAAACTACGCCCACCAGACCCGCCCCGACCTGCGTAGCCAGGCGAATCCGCTGCGCCTCTCCTCCGGAGAGCGTGCTGCTTCTTCGATCCAAGGTTAAATAATCCAACCCCACATTAACCATAAACTTAAAGCGTTCTCTAATCCCCTTTAAGGCCTGATGGGCAATGGTTAATTCATGAGCGGACAAATTAAGCTGATTAAAGAATTGTTCAGCCTGACGGATAGAAAGCTGTACTATATCCCAGATGGATTTGCCGTTAATAGTTACCGCCAGGCTTTCTTTCTTCAGCCGGGCACCGCGGCAAACCGGACAAGACAACACACTCATATATTTATTGATTTCTGATTTCAAATATTCGCTGTCGGTCTGATGGAACAGCCGCTCCAAGTGGGCAATCACCCCTTCGAAGCGCCGGCCCCAGATCGCTTCGTCGCTGCCATAAAGCAATTCCTGACGCACCGCTTTACTTAAATTCTTAAACGGTGTCTGCATGCTAAATCCGCGCTGGCGGGCTAACTCCCTGATTAAACCGCGATAATATAGGATATAACCCCTGCCGCCTCTGCGCCAGGGCTCAAGCGCCCCTTCAGCAAGAGAACGCTGTTTATCCGGAACCACCAGGTCCGGATCAACCTCAATCTTGGTGCCTAAACCATTACAGGCCGGGCAGGCCCCATAGGGGCTGTTAAAAGAAAAATCGCGCGGCTGAAGTTGGGCAAAGCTGATGCCGCAGTGAATACAGGCATAGTGCTCACTAAATAAGTTATCTTGCCACTGATCCTGCTTAATTAATCTGGCTACAGTTACAATGCCCTGGCCGACTTTGAGCGCAGTTTCCACGGAGTCGGTCAGTCTTGATTTTTCTTCCTGATTGACCTTCAATCTATCCACCACCGCCTCAATAGTATGCGCTCTTTTTTTGTCTAAATTCAATTTCTGGTCAATATCATAAACTAAATTATCTACGCGCACCCGGACAAAACCAAGTTTACGGATATCCTCAAATACCTGCCGGAATTCACCCTTGCGCCCGCGGACTAACGGGGCTAAAATCATAATTTTAGAATCTTTAGGCAGCTTGAGCACCTGCTCAACGATGTGTTCGGGGCTCTGGCGGGAAATCTCCCGGCCGCATTGGTAGCAATGCACCTTTCCGATCCGGGCAAATAACAGGCGCAGGTAGTCGTAGATTTCGGTCTGGGTGGCTACGGTTGAGCGGGGATTATGGCCAGCGCTTCTCTGTTCGATCGAAATAGCTGGGGAGATACCTTCAATCGATTCTACATCCGGTTTCTGCAGCTGCTCCAGAAACTGCCGGGCATAGGCCGAGAGGCTCTCTACATATCTTCTCTGTCCTTCAGCATAAATAGTATCAAAGGCTAAAGAAGACTTACCCGAGCCGCTTAAACCCGTAATCACTACCAGCTGATTGCGGGGGATCTTCAGATGAATATCCTTTAGGTTATGTTCCTTCGCCCCTCTGATAACGATATATT
>JAFGCM010000077.1 GCA_016932635.1 Candidatus Omnitrophota bacterium | reverse complement strand
TTGCTCAATAAAATCAATAATTGCCTGATTGAGCTTATACTTATTGGCCAGCTCCCCTCCGTCTTTAACATGGTTGGTAATAATTAAACTGCTCATACTGGGTGTAAGCTTATCATGTTTTCTCTTTGTGGCCCCGGTCTGATTTTCGCTAAAGTATTCGGCCTTTTCGGTTTTTCCAATATCATGGAAATAAGAGCCTACTCTGGCGAGCAGCGCATTGGCGCCGATAGCTTCGCTGGCGGCTTCGGCGAGATTACCCACAATCAGGCTATGGTGATAGGTGCCCGGGGCCTTGAGCACCATTTCCTTCAACAACGGATGATTTAAATCTGACAACTCCAGCAAGCTGATGCTAGTCACCATCTTAAACAGGAATTCAAATACAGGCAGAATTCCGGTAATGATAATGCCTGAGGCCAAGCCGTTAATTATTCCCCAGAAGCCTTCTTTAAACAAAATTGCGTATTTTAATCCGTGCAGAAGCTCTAAGGCACAGATCGAGACAAAATTAGCTACGCCTACCAGACATCCGGCAATTAAAATTTGGGAACGTCGCCTGGCGCCTTGAATAAAGAAGATGCCCACAATGCCGCCGACAAAACAGACCGTGCTCACATTCAGCTTGTCTCCGGCAATAATCCCGACGAAGATGCTTAAAGACAGGGTAATAATTATCGCTGGGCGCGGCCCAACCAGGATAGCGATTAATATCGAGGCAATTGCCGTAGGAATGGTATAGCTGGGCAGCGGCGAATAGGTAATCATTTTTGCCAGACCCAGAATTAGAACAAATAGCGTCCCGATTAAAATTAACTTACGTGTATTGGTGAATATCTTGGGTTCATAAGACTTCAAGTACATTGTAATGATGCTTAAAAAAAGCAAGGCCAGTATGGCCGCTCCGGAAAAAAACATAAACCGGTTTACCTTCTCCTGCAGATGAAACATCTGCTTTATTTTAAGCAGATGCTCCTTGCCTACCCTTTCTCCCCGGGCGATAATCAATTCCTCTTTTTTAATTTCTCTTTCTTTATACTGAATAGGGGCGTTATCGTAAGCCTGCTTACGTCTTTGCTCGGTTAAGGATTCATTGAATTGAACATTAGCCCGTAAAATTTGCTGAATCAGGTTAATTACCGCAACTCTAAGTTTACGATTTTCCGGCAACAGATTTTGGGTTTTTCCGGTTAAGTCTTTCTTGACTTGGCTGAGAGTCAAAATTTTATCTATAGGAATTTTTGTCTCTGTTTCTGCCAGGCTATTGCTCAAAAGTATATAGTTACGTGCGGGATTAGTTAACTTTTTTTCCAACTGCTCGCCAATGATGCCCTGTAACAGCAATTCTTTTAATAGGGCAATTGTTTTAGATTTTGTATCCTCTGTATTGCCTTCAAAGAGAAAGGTCTTCAGGTCTTGCTCGCTGAGCTTTATTTCAATAACGCCCTGGGCCTCTTTGAGCCTCTCCTCTTCTTTTAAATCTTTTAGGTTCTGGACTGTGGTTATCTGGGCAAAAAACTTTTGTATTGAATCAACGATATCTTGGGTAGTCTTTTGCTCTATTTCATAGACCTGATCCACTGCTTCTTTTGCCTGTTTGCGCTGAGCTTCAGTCTTTTCCTCATCAATTCCCACCCGGTATTTAAAATCGATCGGCGCATAAATCGTCCGCAGAGACACATCGCCTTCTTTTAAGCCCTCTCCATATATTTTTCTGCCAATATAGACAGTAGAAATTGTCGAGCCGGCAATGATTAAACCTAAGCCAATGCGCACAGCGATATACAGCGCCCTAGTCTTAGTCTTTCTCCATTGCAAGATTTTTTTCATTTTAACGAGCACTGAACTTATGAAAATCTAAGATTTTCATAAGTTCATCTCCTTTAGTTTTTCTTCGTAAGAACGTGCGAGCTAAACCCTTGACATCTTTGATGTCAAGGGTCAAATTCGGCCATAAATAAAACTTACATCACTGCGCTCTGTAAGTTTTGGCCTCATTTGAATCAGCATAGGCCTGGATAATTTCCTGAATCAACTCGTGCCTGACTACATCCTGGCCGCTTAAATAAATAAACTTGATTCCTTTAATTTCAGAAAGTACATCACGGGCCTGCAGCAGCCCGGCGGGTTTGCCCCCCGGTAAATCGCTTTGGGTGATGTCGCCGGTAATCACCGTCTTGGCATCAAAGCCCATCCTGGTTAAAAACATTTTTAGCTGTTCCGGTGTGCAGTTTTGGGCCTCGTCTAAAATCACGAAGGAATCGTTTAGGGTTCTGCCGCGCATAAAGCCTAAGGGGGCGACCTCAATGATACCCCTGTCCATGTATCTTTCTATCTTTTCCATCTCCAACATGTCGTAGAGCGCATCGTATAGAGGGCGCAGATACGGAGAGACCTTTTCATAAATGTCCCCGGGCAAAAACCCTAAACTCTCTCCGGCCTCTCTGGCCGGACGGGTCAGGATCACCCGCGAGACCTCTTGCCGGATTAACGCTTGAACAGCCATGGCCATGGCCAGATACGTCTTTCCGGTTCCCGCTGGTCCAATGCTAAAGACGATATCGTACTTTCTGATGGCATCGAGATATTCCTTTTGGCCTTTGGTCTTGGGCACTACAAATTTTCTCTTGGCCGAGACTTCGATTTTATCCAAATAGATATTTTCGATATCACGTTCTTTTAAGGTCCCGGAATGTAGCGACCTGGCTGCATAATGTAACTCTTGTTTTTTCAACATACCGTCCTTGCGGATGATGGCCAGTAACCTTTGCACTAGCTGGTAAGCCTTTTGGATATTCGCTGCTTCGCCCCGCAGGATTAAATTTTCCCCGCGCTGAACAATTTTCAGGGTAAATTCCTGCTCGATAAACTTAAGGTTTTCGTCGTGATTGCCAAAAAGCCTTTGTGCCTCTTTGTTACTCGCAAGCCTTAAGGTCTTTTCCATCTTTACTTTTGGAATTCACCTGGGTGCGGAATCACCAACACTTGTCCGGGAAAAACCTTGTCCGGGCTCTTTAATTTATCCTGATTGGCCTGATAAAGCAGCGTCCACTTTTTAGTGGTCCCGTAGAACCTGTGGGAAATCTTCTGCAGTGTATCGCCTTTTTGTACCTGATAGGTGCTAAGCGTTGGTATCTGGGGTTTTGCTTGCGGCTTAGCTTCTGAGGGTATCCGTGGTTTCTGCGGGCTGCTTACGGCTGCTGGCTGTCGTTGCATTGGACTACCGACTAAGTATCCTTGATTACCACAGACTTCTCGGTCTTCTTTTGGCGCAGCCTGCGTTTTGCGCGCGGCTTTTGTCTTTTTCACTTTTGCCATAGGCAGTTCAGGCAATTCCACTTCGATTTTATAGACCTTTCTGTCCTTAAATTCCGGCTGTTTCGCCGGTTCTGTGGGTTGACCGAAGATAAACCCGCGATTGCCCAAAGACCCCTGGTCCACCCGGACCTTGCGTTCTGTAGAAGTACGCACTGTCCACTTGGCGCAACCGGTTAATTGAAAGCCAACCACAATGCATACTGCAACTGCCCAAACCTTATTCATCCTACCGCCTCCTTTTTGTTTTCGCCAGATTTATTCCTAATTCCTGTAGTTGTTGTTTAGATACAGCAGCCGGCGCGCCGGTTAAAGGACAAATCCCTTTTTGTGTTTTAGGAAAGGCGATCACCTCTCTGATACTGGCATCGCCGCTCAACAAGGCCAGGAATCGGTCCAGGCCCAAGGCAATTCCTCCGTGCGGAGGTGCGCCGTAATCCAAGGCTTGCAACAGAAAGCCGAAACGCGCCTGGGCCTCTTTTTTACTGATCTTAAGAATGCTGAAAATCTTTTCCTGAACCGCGCGTTGATGAATCCTGATGCTGCCCGAGGCAATTTCTACGCCATTGAGCACTAAATCATAGGCCCGGGCGGAAATTTTACCTAAATCCTGGTCCAACTCTTGGTCTAACGGTGCGGTAAAGGGGTGATGTTCCGAATCCCATCTTTTTTCCTCTGGATTATATTTAAACAACGGAAATTCATTAATCCAGAGGAACTTGAATTTTTCTTTTTCTTCTTTGCTTCTTAGGTCCGGTTTATCACTTTGATAACTTTCCCGGGCCTGTTGATAACTTAAGCGCGGGAAAGGGATCTCCATGGCAATGTTTAATACCTGCTTAAATACATATTGCAATAGTGCTTCGGTCAGTGAAAAAATATCTTCTTCTTCAACAAAAGAAAGCTCAATATCAAGCTGGGTAAACTCTGGCTGCCGATCGGCGCGCAGGTCTTCATCGCGCAGGCACTTGACCACCTGAAAATACTTTTCTAATCCTGCTACCATCAGGATCTGTTTAAATAACTGCGGCGATTGCGGTAGGGCATAAAATTTTCCCGGATTTAAACGGGAAGCGACCAAAAAATCTCTGGCTCCTTCCGGGGTGCTTTTGGTCAAAAGCGGCGTTTCTACTTCAAGGAACTCTTGCGTATCTAAAAAGTCGCGCATTGCTTTAATCACCCGGTGCCTAAACACCAGTTTGTTGGCCATCCCTGGGCGTCTTAAGTCTAAATAGCGATAGGTAAATCTTAGATCTTCGGCGTTGTCGATATCTTGGGCGATTTCGAAAGGCGGGGTTTGGGCCGGATTAAGAATCTTACATTCGCTAACACCTATTTCAATTAGACCGGTGGGGAGTTTGGGATTCTCCGTTCCTTTTGGCCGACGGTTAACCTTTCCCTGGACCCCGATGACATATTCCGACCTCAACTGGGTGATCTGCTGTATTAATTCCTTGCCCCAGAACACCAATTGGGTCAGCCCATGTTTATCGCGTAGGTCGATAAAAACGATATTTCCGTGGTCGCGCCGGGAATGCACCCAGCCAGAGAGCCTGACCTCTTGGCCAAGATTTTTTTCGTTTAATTCTCCACAGGTATGCGTGCGCAGCATCAGACTATTTCCTTTGCCAACTGCTCAATGGGTATTTCCCTTTGGGTATTGTTCTGCATATTACGCAGGATGACTATTTGCTTATTTAGTTCCTCTTCTCCCAAAATAGCTACATATTTAAAGCCTAACTTATCAGCTTGGCGCATCTGTCCTTTTAAGGATTTATCTTGGTAGTCTATCTCCGATAGAATTTCTTGTTGGCGTAAACAAGCTAAAATGGTAAACGCCCGTTGTTTAGCCTGGTCTCC
>JAFGCM010000076.1 GCA_016932635.1 Candidatus Omnitrophota bacterium | reverse complement strand
GATATTATGGATGGGCATTTTGTGCCCAATATCACTATTGGCCCGGATGTCGTCAGGGCCATAGATAAAGTTAGCGATTTGCCGTTAGAGACGCACCTGATGATTGCCCATCCGGAAAAATATATTAAAGAATTTAGCCTCTCGGGAGCGGATTATATTACCATCCACATCGAGACCTGCAGGAGAAATGCCAAGAAATTAATTGCCCAGATCAAGGCCTTGGGAAAAAAAGCGGGGATTTCTTTAAACCCGGACACGCCGCTTTCCGCAATAAACGGCCTCTTGGGTGTTGTAGATTTTGTCTTGGTAATGAGCGTTAATCCGGGTTTTAGCGGCCAGAAGTTTATCTTGAGCGCTTTGCCCAAAATTAAAAATTTACGCAACACCTTTACAGGCGATATTGCCGTGGACGGCGGCATTAATCAGGAAACTGGACTATCCGCAGTCTCCTGTGGGGCGAATATCCTGGCTGCGGGCAGCTACATTTTCTCTGCCCCCGATCCCCGTCAGGCAATTGAGAGTCTACGCCAATGCCCGGGAAGTTGAGATTTGGCACTGATGGCTGGCGGGCCATCGTGGGCGAAGATTTTAATTTAGAAAATGTCTCAGCTGTGGCCCAGGCCGTCGCCGATTATTTAACAGAAGACAGAAAACAGAAGACAGAAAACAGAAAAATAGCGGTGGGCTATGATACGCGCCGGCTGTCCAAAGAAGCAGCGCAGGTGATTAGCCAGGTTTTAACCGCCAACAAAATTAAAGTGATACTTTCCGACCGGCCCCTGCCCACGCAAGCAGTCAGTTATGCCGTGCGCAGATACAGCTGTTCAGCCGGAATTATGGTTACCGCCAGTCATAATCCCGCCCGCTTTAACGGTATTAAGCTGAAAGGTGAATTCGGCGGCTCTGTGGAAAGTGAGCTCACCGGAAAAATTGAGCAGCTTATTTTTAGACGCCAGGCGGTAAAAATCTCATTTGCCGAAGGCCGCAAGAAAAAACTGCTCGAAATTAGGAATTTAGTCAGCGGCTACTTAAAATTTATCAGGGCGTATCTTAAGATGCCGCTTTTGAAACAAGGCCGTTTTAAGATTCTGGTTGATGCGATGCACGGGACAGCCGACTCTTATATCGCCCAAATTCTAAAAGCTACGCCTATTCAAACAACTACAATCCATCAAGATTTTGATTCTACTTTTGGTGGAGTAAAGCCCGAACCCATCGCTGCTTGCCTTGGGCCTGCAGCGGCGTTAATTAAACGCCGGCGGTTTGCTTTAGGCTTGGCTACCGATGGAGACGCTGACCGGATTGCCGCCTTAGATGAGCACGGTAAGTTTATCAGTCCGCAGCAAATTCTCGCTCTTTTACTGTTACACTTTATCCGTTACCGCAAATTAAAAGGGGCAGTGGTCAAGACGATTGCCGGGACTTCCCTGATTGAACGCATTGCTCGGAAACATCGCCTCCCAGTCTATGAAACCCCGGTAGGTTTTAAGCATATTTCGCTGCTAATGCAAACTAAGGATATCTTAATCGGGGGTGAGGAGGCCGGGGGCATTGGATTTAAAGATTATCTTCCGGAAAGAGATGGTATTTTAGCGGGACTATTGCTGGTGGAGATGCTGATTGCTCAAAAAAAGTCCATCAGCGCTTTACTGAAAGCGCTGCATCAGGAATTTGGCCCAGCCTGCTATTTAAGGAGAGACTTGCGCTGTTTGGCTAAAGAGAAAGTTGCAGTTAAAACAAAGATTGCCGCTTTACGCCGGCTGAAGAACTTTTTGGGTGAAAAGATAACTAAGATCAAAGATTACGACGGATTGAAATTTTATTTAGCCTCGGGCAGCTGGATTCTGTTTCGTCTTTCCGGGACCGAGCCCCTGCTGCGGATTTACGCCGAGGCCCAGAGCCTAAGCCGGGCCAAAGAATTACTTAAGGAAGGAAGAAGGTTAGTCAGCCCTTAAATGGAGAAACAATTTATTCGCAATTTTTCTATTATTGCCCATATTGACCACGGCAAATCCACGCTGGCGGACCGGCTGTTGCAATATACCGGGGCCGTAGATAAACGCGAGTTTCATGACCAGATGCTGGACTCAATGGATTTGGAGCGGGAGCGGGGCATTACCATTAAGGCCTCAATGGTCAAACTGTTATACCCGGCCGATGATGGCAATACCTATATGCTCAACCTGATTGATACCCCTGGCCATGTAGATTTTACTTATGAGGTTTCCAAATCGTTAGCGGCTTGTGAGGGGGCGCTTTTGGTAGTTGACGCCTCTCAAGGGGTAGAGGCCCAAACCGTAGCCAATCTTTATCTGGCGATGGAGCATAATTTAAAGATTATTCCCATTATCAATAAAATAGATATGGCTAGCGCCAATCCGGAAAGGGTGAAGAATCAGATTGTTGACATTCTGAAGTTAGATCCCCAAGACATCATTTTAGCCAGCGCCAAAGAGGGCCAAGGCACCAAAGAGGTTTTAGAAAGCATTGTGCGCAAAATTCCTCCTCCGCAGGGGGAAAGCAAGAATCCCTTGCAGGCCTTAATCTTTGATTCCACTTTTGATACATACAAAGGCGCAATCTCCTATATCCGGATAGTTAATGGCGATATTAAGCCAAAGATGCCGATCAAGATGATGGCTACGGGAAAGGTTTATGAGGTGGAGGAATTGGGAATTCTTAACCCCAAGCCCGCTAAAGTGTCTAGATTAAATTGCGGTGAGGTAGGTTATCTTACCTGTAATATCAGAGATGTGCGCAGCATCGTGATTGGCGATACGCTTACTGATGCCAGGCATCCGGCGGATCAACCTTTGCCCGGATATAGGAAATTTCAACCGATGGTCTTCTGCGGCATTTATCCGGTTAATAATAAGGATTTTCCTCAACTGCGTCAGGCGATGGAAAAACTGCGCTTAAACGACGCCTCTTTTGTTTATGAGCCGGAAAGCTCTCCCCAGGCCGGATACGGTTTTCGCTGTGGGTTCTTGGGGCTGTTGCATATGGAGATAGTCCAGGAGCGCTTGGAAAGGGAATACGGCCTGAATCTGATCCTGACCGTCCCCAATGTAGTCTATAAGGTGCGTAAAAAAAACGGTGAGCTGTTAGAATTAGACAGCCCGGCAAAATTTCCCGCAGCCGTAGACATCGCTGAATTTGAAGAGCCGTTTATCCGGGCGTTTATGATTATCCCGGCGCAAAATATCGGTGAGATTATGGAGCTCGCCCAGGGCCGCCGAGGCAAATATTTGAGTACAGAGTATTTAAGCGAGGATACAGTCAAACTGGTATATGAATTACCGCTTTCCGAGGCGATTGTTGATTTTTATGACCGGATTAAATCGCTCAGCCGCGGTTACGGCTCCTTAGACTATGAACTCACCGGCTACCAGAAAACACAACTGGTCAAACTGGACGTATTAATTAACGGTAAGGCCTGCGATGCGCTTTCTTCGGTGGTGTATAAAGACAAAGCTCAAAGTAAGGGCAGAAGATTGGTGGAGAAGATGAAGGAGTTGATTCCCCGCCAGTTATT
>JAFGCM010000075.1 GCA_016932635.1 Candidatus Omnitrophota bacterium | reverse complement strand
CGGGTGGTTAAGGGAATAAATTTTGTCAACCTGCGTGATGCCGGCGACCCAGCAGAAAGCGCGAGTCTATATTCTTGCGAAGGCGCTGATGAGGTAGTCTTTTTAGATATTACCGCCAGCAGCGACAAGCGAGATATAATTTTAGAGGTGGTTACCAAAACTGCGGAAAATGTATTTATACCTTTAACGGTAGGCGGCGGTATCAGGAATCTGCAGGATATCCGCACCCTGCTTAAAGCCGGGGCGGATAAAGTTTCTATCAATACGGCGGCAGTAGAAAACCCGGATTTAGTGAAACAAGCAGCCGAGGCCTTTGGCAGCCAATGCATCGTAGCAGCAATAGACACCAAAAGGATACTTAATGCCAGCCGACCAAAATGGGAAGTTTATACTTACGGTGGACGTCGACCTACAGGTCAAGATGCGTTAGAATGGGCCAGGCAGGCCGAGAAGTTAGGGGCGGGAGAAATTCTGTTGACCAGTATGGATAGAGACGGCACCAAAGACGGCTATGATTTAGAGCTGACGCGCGCTATAGCCGAGGCCGTCAATATTCCGGTAATTGCCTCTGGCGGAGCAGGGAATTTAGAGCATCTCTATCAGGCTTTGACTGAAGGAAAGGCCGATGCCGCCTTGGCGGCCTCGATTTTTCACTACGGAGAATATTCTCTCAAGCAAGCAAAGCAATATTTAAAAGACAAAGGTGTTCCAATAAGGCAGTAGCATGTGTGGAATATTTGGTACTACTGGACATAAGGACGCAGCCAGGCTGACCTATCTTGGCTTGTTCGCCCTGCAGCATCGCGGCGAGGAAAGCGCCGGCATCGTAACCTTTGATGGCAGAAGAGTCAGACAGCACAAAGGCATGGGCCTGGTAGGCGATGTCTTTGATGAACGGGCGATAAAATCTCTGCGCGGAGATTTAGCGGTGGGCCATGTGCGTTACTCGACCACCGGCTCAAGTGAAGTTAAGAATATCCAGCCGTTTTTAGTCAGCCACAAAAAGGGCCACATCGCTATTGCCCATAACGGCAATCTGACCAATACCCTACAACTCCGTCAGGCCTTAGAAGAAAAAGGCTCCATCTTTCAAAGCACGATGGATTCAGAGATTATTGCTCATCTTTTGGCAAAATCAGAAAAAGCTGATCTCAAAGAAAAGGTGGTTGAGGCCTTGAGCCAGCTTCAAGGCGCCTATTCCTTAGTCTTGATGGTCAATGGTTTATTAATCGCTGCCCGAGACCCTTATGGTTGGCGGCCGCTTTGCCTGGGCAGATTAGACGGCGCCTATGTTGTAGCCAGCGAAACCTGTGCCCTGGATTTAATCCGCGCTGAATACTTAAGAGATATTGCCCCGGGTGAGACTATCTTTATTACTAAAAAAGGCGTAGAATCAATTAAGCCTTTTACTCAAGGCAAACAGGCCTTATGTATTTTTGAATACATCTATTTTGCCCGGCCGGACAGCAATATCTTCGGCCATAATGTCTATCTTACCCGCAAACGCTTAGGACACCAACTTGCCCGCGAACATCCGGTAGATTGCGATTTAGTGATGCCGGTTCCTGATTCGGGAAATTATGCCGCTTTGGGCTTTGCCGAGGAGGCCAAGATTCCGCTTGAGTTAAGTTTAGTTAGGAACCATTATGTCGGGCGCACCTTTATTCAGCCTTCGCAGTATATTCGGGATTTTCGCGTGCGTGTTAAACTGAATCCGATTAAAGATGTGCTGAGGGGAAAACGCATCGTGATTATTGAAGACTCGATTGTCCGCGGCACCACCAGCCGCGTGCGGGTCAAAACACTGCGTGAGGCCGGGGCCAAAGAGGTGCATATGCGGGTCAGTTGCCCGCCGCTAGTTTCGCCGTGTTTCTATGGAATCGACTTTCCTACCAAAAAAGAGCTGATCGCCTCCAGCCACAGCGTGGAATGGATTAGAGACTTTATCGGTTTAGACAGCTTAAAATATTTAAGCCTGGGAGGCATGCTCAAAAGTATGCCTTTACTCCAGGAGCAATTCTGCGTTGCCTGCTTTACCGGCAACTACCCAACCAAACTCCCCAAGAAATTTTCTAAATTCGCCTTAGAAAACAGCTAAAAATGAGGACAAGATTAGTTGGTTTAATTGTATCAGCCGCAGCTTTATTTATCCAGCAAGCTTGTTTGGCTTTTGATGACGGCGATTTTCAGTTTTGGAATACGGAAGAGCTTTCCTGGAGCTTGGTGGGTGAGTGGGGCATGCAATTAGAGCAGGAATTTCGCTGGGGCGATGATGCCCGCAACCCTTATTACCGGCATACGGATTTAGGCTTTAACTATTCAGGCCTTAGCCCGTGGTTAGATATCGGATTTAACTATCGGCAGATTTTTGAAGAAAAAAGTACCGAATGGAAGTCGGAAAACCGGCCGCATTTTAATGCTACAGTTAAATTTAATTTAGGGGATTTTAAATTGAGCAATCGGTCCAGATTTGAATATAGAAATCGTGAAGATGCAGATAATTTCTGGCAGTATCGCAACAAACTGTCCCTGAAGCTGCCGGTTAAATTTACCCGTTTTGAGCTAAAGCCTTATTTAGCTGATGAGATTTTTGTCAACTTTGATGAGCAAGAGCTAGACAGAAATAGGTTATGCACCGGCTGGGCTTTTAAATTATTCAAAGACTTGGGAGGGGAGTTATATTATCTTTGGCAGCGCAGTAAAAAAAGTGGTAACTGGAGTGATGCCAATGTGTTGGGAACTAAACTTAAACTGGCTTTTTAATTGAGATTGCTGAAAAACCCTATATTTTAAGAAAGTTGTTGCCTAGCAACGCTGGCTGCTCTTTTTATCTCTACTTTTCTTGTTCTTTGTTAACTTTTGCTTAAATTAAGCTCTCAATCTAACCGTATCCTGCCAAGGCAAGGGCAGGCTTTGACTTTAGCGTGAGAAGTTTGATAATTCTCTTTACGTTTATTACCAAGAAGCTCATCAGCGCCTGGATAGCCACGGCCATCTGCCTCGGTAGCGGGCACGGGCGATCAGATGCCACTTCTTGGCCTCCCCAAACTTGCGTTCTATGGCCTTACGCTGAATTAAGGCCTGAAGCCTTTGTGGGGTCTGGTCAATGAGCTTTTCTAAATAATCATCACTGATAAAGACCCGGCTGCGCTTATAATTTGGTTGAGGACAACCATAGTTATTACTACAGTGTTTGCAGGAGTAAGCAGAAAAAATGTAGAGATGCCCTTGCTCTTGTCTGGTTTTGGAGATAGCAGAGCAGCCTTCAGCTATTCTATTGGTCTGGGTTTGTTCGACAATGTCTCTGTCGCTTAAAGAATATAAAAACTCCAAGAAGAGCATGCGGAATAAGACCTGAGAAGGAAAAGTCAATACATATCGGCCTGCTTCCGATTAACTTCTTCGATACCAATATGTTAGCATAGGATATAACAAAAAGCAAGTATTTTCTCGACGGATGATAAAAACTTCTCCGACGATAAAATAGATTAAAATTTAAGGGAGTTTTCAGCAATATTTATTTACTTGACAAATGATACTAATATGGTATCATTATCTTGAGGGGGCAAAGAAGAAAAGGAAAAGTTAAAAGTGAAGTTAATTACTCGCGATAGCGATTATGCCATCAGGGCGCTTTGCTTTATCGCCAAAAGCAAAAACAGAATTGTCAACGTCTCGGAATTGACAGCACAGTTAAAAATTCCTCGGCCGTTTTTACGTAAGATCTTGCAGACTTTAAATAAAAACGGGTTGCTTTATTCTTATAAAGGCAAAGCCGGCGGTTTTGAGCTGGCAATGAGGCCAAATAAGATATTCGTCTTAAAAATAATGCAGATTTTTCAAGGTGAGCTTAAGCTCAATGAGTGTTTTTTAAAGAAGGCGCCTTGCCCGAATGTAAAAAGATGTAAATTGAAAAAAAAAGTAGATAAGATTCAAGAATATGTCTTCAGAGAACTGAAAGTGGTTTCCTTATCTTATTTGATGAAAAAAAGAGCATAGATGAGCCTTTATGACGCTTGCCCAGGCTCAAGAAGAATCAAAACCCCTTATCCCGAGGAAATTAAATGCAGTTGCGGACACTTGCTAGAGATTTGGTCGGATGAGGTGAGCATCGTTTGCAAGAACTGTCAGAAGAAACTTACCAGGACAATGGCACATTCTTGTTTAGACTGGTGTGCGATGGCGCGGGAGTGCATAGGCGAAAAAAAATATCAGCAGTATTTGCATTCCAGAAAGCAAAAGAAAAAGAGTTGATTTTCGCTGATTTTACCAGTAATAATGGGTATAATATAAGAAGGCAAAAATGCAGGTATTTCGTTGTCGGATTTGCGCTGAGGTATATATAGGAGAACAAAACCCCCGCAGTTGTCCTTTCTGCGCTGCCCACCAGAGTTATTTTGTCCCGGCTAAACAGTGGCAGTTAATCAAGGCCGCTCAACTTAGCCCGGCTTCCCGGAAAAACCTCAAGCAGGCCTTAGAACTAGAGCTGGACAATACTAATTTTTACAAGGCGGTTTCCGAAAAAAGTAAAAATAGTTATGTCCGGAGTATGTTCAAGGGGCTATCTAAAGTAGAACGGGAGCATGCCGCAAGCATTTGTAAACATTTAGCGATAGCTAAACCGGATTCAACTGTCGGCTTGGACCAGGCTGTGGATAGTGACCAGGAAAACATCCAAGAGGCCGCCAGAAGAGAGAATCGGGCGGTCAAGTTTTATGGGCAGGCCCAGGCCAATAAGCCAGAAATTAAAGAATTCTTTCAGGCCCTGATGCAGATAGAAAGCGACCATATTATTTTAACCGAACAGGAACTAAAAGTGAAAGGAGGCTGATCGAGATGTGGACTATCAGATATATGCTTAGACCAGTTGCGCACTGTAAAGAAGGCTGCTGTAGCTTGTCCTGGGCATGACACAAAACTGCCCACTGTTTAACAGATTAGGGGGGAAAGAGTTGCTCGAATTTGATAGTGAAGTAATTGCGGTAATCCAGAGGACCAAGGACGTTAAAAGTTTTCGGTTTAAAGTCAATCAGGATATTGATTTTAAACCGGGCCAGTTCTTTTTTGTCAAGATTAAGGTGTTAGCTGAAGAAAGGACTAAGCATTTTTCTTTTTCCAATTCGCCTACAGAAACGGGCTATCTGGAATTTACTAAAAGGATAACCCAGAGCCCATTTTCTCAAAGTCTGGATAGGCTAAAGCCAGGCGATTGGGCGAAGCTGAAGATGCCGTTCGGGACATTTACCTTTGAGGGGGAATATGAAAAAATTGCTTTTCTTTCCGGAGGTATCGGGATTACTCCGATTAGAAGCATTTGTAAATTTGCTGCCGATAAAAAATTATCTACCGACATAGTTTTACTTTACGGAAATACGAGCGCAGCGGATATTATCTTCCGTGATGATTTAGACCAGATGAGTAAGCAAAACACAAAATTGCGTATAGTCTATACCTTAACTTCTTCCGATATAAATAAGCTCAACTGGCCGGGCGGGAGTGGATATATAGATGAGAATATGATTAAGGAAGAAATCCCGGATTATCAAAAGAGAGTTTTCTATATTTGCGGACCGCCACAAATGGTCGAAGGACTAAACGCTCTATTAAAAGAAAAGTTGAATGTTAACAATCAGAATATCAGATTGGAAAATTTTACCGGATATTAACATGGAAAGGAGGTGAGCACAATGAAAAAGCTAACAATAGCCTTGGCGGTAATTACTTTCTTGGTAGCGTATCCAGCTTTTAGTTTTGCCCGTGAGAACAAGCAGATGCACAAATCGACAATGGGCCCAGGGATGATGATGGGCAAACAAATGGTGGCCAGTGATGACGGAGGAGTCATTGTCATGGTGGGTAATAAACTGCTTAAGTACGACCGAGACTTGAACTTAAAAAAAGAGGTAGAGATCAAACTGAATCCTGAAGCGATGCAGAAAATGATGATGCAGATGAAAGAAAGCTGTCCCAAGCAAAAGATGGTGATGCCTGAAGAAGATACTAAGGAATAAGGCATTAAACCCAGGAGGTAAATTGTGGCTCGCGACCCAATTTGCGGAATGGAAGTCAACAAGACTGATAGCGTAAGGCTAAGTAGCGGCGGCCAAACTCATTATTTCTGCAGCGAAAATTGCTTAAGAAAATTTGCCCAGAAGTATCAGCTTAGTGAGCAGGCTCTCGCTACTTGCCTGGCGCAACCCAGGGGCAAATGGTATAAGAATAAGACACTAGCCGTAGCTTTAATCTTGCTACTGTTGTCTTTTCTTTCTTATCCTCTGCCAGTCTTAGAGCCGTTTCGCAAATCCTTGTTGATGTATTTTAATCGGATTTGGTGGGCAATTTTATTGGGTTTAGTTTTGGGCGGAGTAATCGATTATTTTGTGCCCCGAGAATATATTTCGCATCTTTTGGCTAAACCCAAAAGGAGCACGATATTTTATTCTGTAATTTTGGGGTTTTTTATGAGCGCCTGTAGCCACGGGATTTTAGCGCTTTCCATCGAGCTACATAAAAAAGGGGCAGCTAATCCAGCGGTGGTGGCCTTTCTTTTAGCCTCGCCCTGGGCCAATCTTCCCTTGACTATCATGCTGATCGGTTTCTTCGGTTTATTCAAGGCATTATATATTATCTTGGGCGCACTTTTAATTGCCGTGATTACCGGTTTTATTTATCAATATTTAGAGGCAAAAAATTTAATCGAGATAAACCGCAATATCCAGAATACTGAAGACAATTTTTCTATTTTACAAGATGCCGCCAAAAGAATCAGAGCCTACAAGCTGAGCGCTCGGGGATTAGCCCAGGATGTTAAAGGTGTATTTTCCGGTTCAGTTTCTCTGGCAAATATGGTATTATGGTGGATATTAATCGGTATGGGCCTGGCGAGTGCAGCCGGGGCCTATATCCCGGAAGGCTTCTTTCATCAATATATGGGCCCTACTATTTTAGGACTGGTAGTTACTTTAGGTGTGGCTACTGTCTTAGAGGTTTGCTCGGAAGGAACAGCGCCACTGGCTTTTGAGATTTACCGGCAAACCGGTGCCTTAGGAAATCCGTTTGTGTTTTTAATGGCTGGTGTGGTTACTGATTATACTGAAATTGGCCTGCTCTGGCAAAATGTCGGCCACCGAGCGGCCATTTGGCTGCCGATTATTGCTGTTCCGCAAGTAGTTGCCCTGGGCCTTTTGGCAAATTTAATATGGTAGGATAAGAGAGTATGCTTAAAATAGAGAATTTAACAGTTAAGGTAGCGGACAAAGAAGTTTTGTCCGATATTAATATGCAGCTTAAGCCGGGTGAGCAAATGGCGCTTTTAGGCCCGAACGGCTCCGGTAAGACATCTCTTTTAATGACTATTATCGGCTTTGCCAATTATCAGATTACCAGGGGAGATATTATCTTTAAGGGTAAAAGAATTAACGAGCTCTCTATCGACCAGCGCGCCCGCTTAGGAATTGGCGTCATGTTTCAACGGCCGCCAACAGTCCGGGGCATTAAATTAAGGCAAATGATACAGTTAATCAGCAAGGATAAGTTCAATACAGACAAGGAAGCAAGCCTGCTTAATTTAAAAGATTTTTTAGGCCGCGACCTAAACTTAGGTTTTTCCGGAGGCGAAATAAAACGTTCGGAACTGCTGCAACTTTTAGCGGTTGCACCAAATCTCTGCCTTTTTGATGAACCGGAATCAGGCGTAGATTTGGAGAATATCGCTTTAGTCGGTAAATTAATCAACCGGATTTTGCAAAAAAATAAAGACAATGCCAGTTTAATTATTACCCATACCGGATATATTCTTGACTATGTCCAGGCCGACCGAGGTTGTATTCTGGTCGGCGGGAAGCTGCATTGTATGGGCAATCCCAAGGAAATTTTGGAAACAGTTAAAAAACACGGATATGAATGGTGTATCACATGCGCACGAGAAAAACCAAAAAAACAATACCACCAATCGCGAAAATAAATATTAAATCATACCAGGCTAATTCAGCTCCTAAGGCTTATCTGGATGATTTAGGAAGCGTTACTTCCGACCAAAAGAAGAATATGTTGGCGGCGGGGGTAGACCCGACGCAAAAGTCTCGCTCCGGCACCTACGTCCAAATGGACCATAATGTAGTGCATGCCAGGAGTCTTTATCCGGGCCTTGAGGTAATGAGTACCAGCGAGGCGCTGAAGAAATATGAGTGGCTGGATAATTATTTCTGGAAAGTGGTTGCCCTGGATGCTGATGAATTTACCCGACAAGCGCATCTTCAGCAACATCATGGTTACTTCTTAAGAGCCCTTCCCGGAGTTAAAGCCACCTATCCTTTACAGGCTTGTTTATTCATTAATGATAACAATATTATTCAGAATGTACACAATATCATTATTGCTGAAGAGGGCTCGGACTTACAGGTGATTACCGGCTGCGCCACAGCCAGCGATGTACGCCGGGGGCTGCATATCGGAATTTCCGAATTTTATGTCAAGAAAGGGGCGAGGCTGACCTTTACGATGATTCATAATTGGGCCGAGGATGTTTCCGTGCGGCCCAGAACCGCGGCTTTAGTGGAAGCAGGCGCAACATTCTTGTCTAATTATATTTGTCTTAAGCCGGTAAAAGATTTACAGATGTATCCCAAGGCCGAGCTCATTGGACGGGGGGCAGTAGCGCGTTATAATACTATTTTATTTGCCCATCCGGGCTCACGCCTGGATGTAGGCTCCAGGGTAATTTTAAAGGCAAAGGATAGCCGGGCCGAAGTGGTAGCGCGCGCAGTTTCAGCCGGCGGCGATATTATTGCCCGCGGACATTTAAAAGGAGAAGTCGCCGGGATCAAGGCCCACCTGGAATGCCGTGGACTGATGGTCAGCGAAAAAGGCCTGATTCATGCTATCCCAGAGCTGGAAGGGCATGTAGCAGGCGTAGATATGTCGCATGAGGCAGCAGTGGGCAAGATTGCCCATGAAGAGATTGAATACCTGATGTCTCGGGGCTTAAGTCAGGGTGAGGCGCAAGCGGCCATTGTCCGAGGCTTTCTGGATACCTCAATTATGGGCTTGCCGGCATCTTTACAAAAAGAAGTGGATCAGGCCATTTCTGCCTGCGAGAAAGAGGTATTCTGATGCAGCCGGTTGATTTGATTGTTTTTGACTTAGATGGAACCCTGATTGATTCTCAAGAGGGCATTGCCCAGGCAATGAACCTGGCCTTAAAACAAGTGGGTCTGCCCGCAAAAAGTCACAGCGAGATTGCCTCTTATATCGGTAATTGATGGCTTATTTGCGCAGGTTATCGTAGGCGATATGGACTTGGATATCCTGGCTGGAAAAAACGCCGGGATATTGACTTGCGCCGTTACTTATGGTATAGGCAAAAAACAGGATATTGTCCGGGCCAAGCCAGATTTTATAATAGATAAAATTTTACAGTTAAAGGAAGTAATAAAATAGTTATAGGCGCTCAAGATGCAAAAGTTAAAACCAAAAATAGCTATCATCGGCTGTGGAAATGTAGGCAGCAGCTTTGCCTTTTCCCTGATGATTAGCGGGGTGGCCCGGGAAATTGTGCTGGTGGATAGAAACGCCGAACGGGCTAGGGGTGAGTGTATGGATTTAAATCATGGCGCCAGCTTTGTTCAGCCGGTAAATATATATTCGGCTGACTTTACAGGTTGCAAAGATGCCGACATCGTAGTAATTACTGCCGGGGCCAAGCAAAAGCCGGGTGAGACTAGAACCGACTTAATCCAGGCCAATAGTGAGATTTTTAAACAACTGATTCCCCAGATCATTAAGCATGCCCCGGAAACCATTTTATTGGTAGTGACCAACCCGATGGATATCTTGACTTACCTGACTTTGAAATTTTCCGGTTTTCCTAAGAATAGGGTAATCGGCTCGGGCACGGTTTTGGACAGCTCAAGATTTAGATATTTAATTAGCCAGCATTGCCATGTTGATCCGCGCAATGTCCATGCCTATATCATTGGCGAGCACGGAGATACGGAACTGCCCGTATGGAGCCACGCCAATATTGGCGGTATGGTCTTGGCTAAATATTGCCCGCTCTGCGCAGGCACCTGCAATTATCAAAAGGAGCTGGGTCAGATTTTTGAGGAAGTAAAAAATGCCGCCTATAAAATTATTGAATATAAGGGCGCAACTTATTATGCCATCGCCTTAGCCTTGGTCAGGATTATCCAGGCTATCTTACGCAATGAAAATTCGGTGTTGCCGGTTTCCACGCTGATTGAGGATTATTATGGAATAAATGATATTTGCCTAAGTATTCCCTCGATTGTGAATAAGGATGGCGTAGAAAAGTTTTTACGTCTTGAGTTATCGCAACTTGAGCAGCAGCAATTGCTTCAATCGGCAGAGAGTTTAAAAAAGATTGTAAAACAGTTAGGATTTTGAACAGGAGGTGTGAGATGGCAATGGATTGAGCTTTACTGTGGCGACACCTTTTTAGGCAGGATAAATTTCAGCGGCGGGGTAAGCTACCCGCTGGCCAGCTTTATTATTAAACTGACCCATGCCCACGGCCCTTTAAGGGCCTGGGGTAAATGCAATATCCACGGGTTGTGGGAGGGGACAAAAGATATCCAGGTGGCATGAACAGATTAACAGATGAGATAATTAATTTTTTCAACAAGCAGAGTTTCACCGTCGTCAGCACAGTTGATCCGGACGGTTCGCTGCATAACTCCTGTAAGGGGATAGTCAAGATCAACAAAAACGGCCAAGTCTATCTTTTGGACCTTTATAAAAGACAGACCTATGCTAACATCAGACGCAATCCGCAGATTGCGGTTACGGCCGTCAATGAACACAGTTTCAAGGGGTTTAGCCTGAAAGGCAAGGCAAGAGTCATCAAAAAGGCGCAGCTTAGCCCGCTGCTGATGCGCTCCTGGGAAAAGCGTTTAAATAAACGCATTACCCGGCGGGTGCTGAAGAATATTGCCGGAGAAAAAGGCCACAGCCTGCATCCTGAACTGCGTTTCCCCGGCCCTGAATATGTAATTACTGTCAAGATAAATCAGATAGTCGACCTGACCCCGGATCATTTAAAAGAAGGAGGAGAAAAACAATGAAAAGTATCAAAGGAACAAAAACGGAAAAAAATCTCTTGGCATCTTTTGCCGGAGAGTCGCAGGCCCGAAACCGCTACACCTATTTTGCCTCGGTAGCCAAGAAGGCCGGCTTTGAGCAGATTGCGGCTATCTTTTTAGAGACCGCAGATAACGAGAAAGAACATGCCAAAAGGTTCTTTAAGCTACTGGAAGGCGGCGAGGTAAAAATTACTGCCTCCTATCCCTCCGGTGTAATTGGCGATACAGCACAAAACTTAACAGCGGCGGCAGCCGGAGAGAATCTGGAGTGGACCAAGCTCTACAAAGAAGCTGAACAGGTAGCCAGGGCAGAAGGCTTTGAAGAAATCGCCGTGCAATTTAAAGAAATCGCCGAAGTGGAAGAGCAACATGAGAAAAGATATAGAAAATTGCTCAAAAATGTGCAGGAAGACAAAGTGTTTAAGAAAGACGCAGTAGTTAAATGGAAATGCCGTAATTGCGGCTACGTCCACGAAGGAAAAGAGCCGCCCCAGGAATGCCCGGCCTGTGCTCACCCGCAGGCTTACTACGAACTGCTTTGCGAAAACTACTAAAGGAGGATACGATGGCCAACGTAAAAGTTTATAGTACGCCCACATGTCCTTATTGCATTAGGCTGAAACAGTTCTTAAAAGATAATAACATTCAATTTGAGGATATCGATGTAGCCTCTAACCAACAGGCGGCCCAAGAGATGGTGGACAAAACTGGCCAGATGGGCGTGCCTGTCGTGAACATCGACGGAGAAGTGGTTGTCGGATTTGACCGAGAGAAAATTAGTCAATTGCTGGGTCTATAGTTATGTACGATTTAATTATCGTCGGTGCAGGTCCAGCCGGTATTACCGCCAGCGTCTATGCCGCCAGGCAAAAGATGAATTTTCTGGTATTGAGCAAAGATATCGGCGGACAGGCGGCTTGGAGTGGCGATATTGAAAACTACACCGGTTATCAGTTCATCAGCGGGACTGACCTGGTAGCCAAATTCCAGGAACATCTCAAAAACTATACCATAGAATTGAAAGAGAACGTAGAGGTAAAGGCGCTGCAGAAAGAAAACGAGATTTTTTCTGTGACAACCAATGAAGCTTCTTATCGGGCCAAGACAGTTGTTTTGGCCTCGGGAAAAAGATCAAAACCATTAAATGTTCCCGGAGAGGCAAAATTTAAAAATAAGGGCGTAACTTATTGCGCTACCTGTGACGGTCCGCTGTTTGCCAATAAAACTGTGGCAGTAGTAGGCGGAGGAAATTCAGCCTTAGATGCTACTACGCAATTAATCAATATTGCCCAACAGATCTATCTGATTAATATTGCCCAAGATTTAACTGCCGATGCCCTGGTCCAGGAGAAGGTCAGGCGAAGTGATCAGGTAAGCATCTTGAATGACACACAAATAAGCGCTATCCTGGGTGATAAAATGGTTACGGGTATCAAGATTAAGACTAAAAGTGAAGAGAAGACCCTGGCGGTTCAGGGAGTATTTGTGGAAATCGGCTTAATCCCTAATTCAGAATTTATTCAGGATGTAGAAAAGAATGGAATTGGAGAGATTAAGGTAAATTGCCGCAATGAAACCAGCATTTCCGGACTTTTTGCTGCCGGCGATGTGACCGATGTGCCGGAGAAACAGATTATTATTGCCGCCGGAGATGGCGCCAAGTGCGCCTTAGGAGCGTTTAGGTACTTAAATCGAAAATTAAAATAATCCTTGACAAAATTTTATTTTTTGGTATAATCACTACTAATTCTATTAAATTAGTAGTGATTACTCATGGAGTGATTAAAAATGCGACTTTCGACCAAAGGACGTTACGCAGCTAGGCTAATGTTAGAATTAGCCTTACATTACGGTAAGGGGCCGATGCTGTTGAGAGATGTGGCTGAACGTGAGGAGATTTCCGAAAAATATTTGGGTCAGTTAGTTGCTCCGCTGAAGGCAGCCGGGCTAATCAGCTCCAGCCGCGGTGCGCACGGCGGCTATGCTTTAGCCAACGCGCCCAAAGACATCAGTTTATGCGAAATAGTGCAGGCGGTAGAAGGTAATCTAGCTCTAGTAGAATGTGTACACAGCCCTAAAATTTGTTCCAGAGTAAACTCTTGCGTGACGCGGGATATTTGGGGTCGACTCAGCGAAAGGTTGACTGAAGAGTTGGAATCTATCAGCTTACAGGATATAGTTTACCAGCATCGCCGCAAACAAAGTGCGCAGCCGTTAACCTATACTATATAATATCAGGAAGGAGGAACAAAAGATGCAGAAATTTGCCAAAGTGGGAGAAAGCCAGATTACTAGCGCCATTGTTCAGGATTTTTCTCAAAAGTTGCTGGAGTATGTCAACAGTGATTGTATAGTGGTGGGCGCCGGGCCCAGTGGCCTGATCGCTGCTAGGGACTTAGCGCAAAAAGGATTTAAAGTCCTAATAATTGAGGCTAATAATTACCTCGGCGGTGGTTTTTGGATTGGCGGATATTTGATGAATGGGGTAACTGTGCGCGAACCGGCCAACGAAGTCCTTGATGAGATAGGCATACCTTATAGAAAAATGGGCGAAGGCTTATATTTAGCCAATGGTCCGCACGCCTGTTCTAAATTGATTGCCGCTACCTTAGATGCGGGAGTTTGGGTAATTAATATGACTAAATTCGATGACGTCGTCTTACGAGAAAATAATCGGGTGGCCGGTACAGTTGTCAACTGGACGCCGGTTGGAGCCTTGCCCCGGGCGATTACCTGCGTGGACCCGATTGCCCTGGAAGCTAAAGTTGTGATTGATGCTACCGGCCATGATGCCTGCGTGGCTTCGATCTTAGCCAAAAGGAATCTTTTAGAGATCAAAGGTTTTGGGGGTATGTGGGTGGATGAGTCCGAGGATCTGTTAGTAGAGAAGACAGGCCAAGTGCATCCTGGCTTAATCGTTACAGGAATGGCGGTGGCCACTGTCTTTGGCATTCCCAGAATGGGACCGACTTTTGGCGGAATGCTCTTATCAGGAAAAAAGGCTGCCCAGGAAGCAGAAAAAATACTTAGTTTAAGTTATGAAACAGTAGCATTGAGGAGGAACGCTGATGGCCAAGATAGCAGACGATATAACCAAGCTCATTGGCAATACGCCGCTAGTAAGGTTAAATAAGATAGGTGATGACTTAGAGGCAAAGCTTGTAGCAAAACTCGAATCCTTTAATCCCTTATCCAGCGTCAAAGACAGAATCGGCGTGGCCATGATTGAGGATGCCGAGAAGAAAGGGTTGATTAAGCAGGATACCACCATCATCGAGCCTACCAGCGGTAATACCGGGATTGCCTTGGCCTTTGTTTGCGCGGCCAAGGGCTATCGCTTAATCCTGACTATGCCCGAAACAATGTCCATTGAGCGTCGCCAACTTTTATCTTTATTCGGCGCCGAAGTTGTCTTGACACCGGGTGAGCAAGGTATGGTTGGGGCGGTACAGAAAGCAGAGGTGCTTTTAAAAAATACTCCCGATTCATTTATGCCCCAGCAATTTAAGAATTTAGCTAACCCCAAGATACACCGGGAGACCACAGCCGAAGAAATCTGGAATGATACAGATGGCCAGGTAGATATTTTAGTCGCCGGCGTTGGTACAGGCGGAACGATTACCGGAATAGCAGAGGCGATCAAAAAGAAAAAGCCCGAATTTCGCGCTATTGCTGTAGAGCCTAAGGATTCTCCGATTTTATCCGGAGGCCCACCCGGCTCACATAAGATCCAGGGTATCGGCGCCGGGTTTATCCCGGAGGTGTTAAAAATGGATTTAGTTGATGAAATAGTCCAGGTCAGTAATGATCAGGCCGGCAGCGTAGCCCGGCGTTTGGCCCGGGAAGAAGGTATCTTAGCCGGTATTTCTTCCGGAGCAGCGGCTTACGCGGCAATAGAAGTAGCCAAGCGTAAAGAAAATAAAGGCAAACTGATTGTGGTCATTCTACCGGATACCGGAGAGCGTTATTTAACTACTTGGCTATTTCAGGATAATTTGTGATATAATAATAGGAAAGCGGAGGAAGATGATGGCTAAAACAATTAAGGAAATTAACGAAAAGATTAAAAAAGGCCAGGCCGTAGTAGTAACTGCTGAAGAGATTATAGACCTAGTTGAGCAAAAGGGCTTGAGCAGGGCAGCGCAGGAAGTAGATGTAGTGACCACCGGCACTTTTGGCCCAATGTGTTCATCGGGCGCCTACTTTAATATCGGCCACTCCAAACCCAAAATAAAAATAGGCGGAGGCAGCGCCTATTTAAATGATGTTCCGGTTTATGCCGGCTTTGCCGCGGTCGATCTTTATATCGGCGCAGCCGCTTTGCCCAATGATGATCCCAGAAATCAAGTTTATCCGGGTGCCTTCAAATATGGCGGCGGACACGTGATCGAAGATTTAGTGGCCGGCAAAGATGTGAAGTTAACCGCTGCCGGTTACGGCACAGATTGTTATCCGCGCAAAGAATTAGAGAGTTGGATTAATATTAAGGATTTAAACGAGGCGGTGCTGTTTAATCCGCGCAATGTCTATCAAAATTACAATGTGGCGATAAATCTGTCGGATAAGACTATTTATACTTATATGGGAACCCTCAAGCCCAATCTGGGTAATGCCAACTACTGTAGCGCCGGGCAACTCTCCCCATTGCTGAACGACCCGTATTATAAGACGATCGGTATCGGCAGTAGGATTTTCTTAGGCGGCGCGCAGGGTTACGTGGTCTGGCAGGGAACGCAGCATAATCCGGCTATGAAGCGCAAAGATAATGGCGTTCCTCAAGCGCCGGCCGGGACCTTAGCGGTAATCGGCGATTTAAAGGCGATGCATCCGCAGTGGCTAAAGGGAACAACTATGCAGGGCTACGGAGTAACGCTGACCATCGGCGTTGGCATTCCTATACCTGTTCTCAACGAAGAAATCTGCCGATACACAGCGGTAAAAGACGCAGGGATCTGGACCCAGGTTGTTGATTATAGCGAAGCCTATCCTCAAGGTAAACCCGGAAGCTTAGGTGAAGTAAACTATGCCCAGCTGAAGAGCGGCAAGATTACTGTGCAAGGTCAAGAAGTGCCTACGGGAGGACTCTCCAGCTATCCCAAGGCCGTTGAGATTGCCAATATCTTAAAACGCTGGATCGAAAAAGGCGATTTTTTACTTTCCGAACCTGTAGGCTGTTTGCCGGGAGCAGAAGCCGGTTATACCTTTAAACCCCTGAAAGAAAGACCGATTGAAAAGTCAAATTTATCTTGACCATAATGCTACCACCCCGCTTCATCCAGAGGTCAAAAAGAAAATGCAGCAGGCCATGGATG
>JAFGCM010000074.1 GCA_016932635.1 Candidatus Omnitrophota bacterium | reverse complement strand
TCTTCAGCCTATCACTGGTAATCTCTTTGGCCCGGCTTTTGCCAAAGGCCATCAACCTTCCCCCGTCCTGTGTAGCCCCGCGATAGAAAAAGAACCACAAGAAGAAAATAAATAACATCATTGGCCCCAGGGAATAAAGCAGGCCGCTTAACCAACTGGTAGATTTGATATAAAAGTCCTGCACATTCTCCCGTAATACGGCCAGCATGACCTCATCGTCCAGGGGGACATTAACAGTAAACCTTGAGCCGTCGGAAAGCTTGCCTTCAATGATACCTTCGCTTTTCACGGCTGATTGGATTTGACCGCTTTCTTTATTTTTAGCGGCCATTTGGTAAAATTCGCTATAGCTGAATTTACGGCTGGGCCCCTGCAATGAAAGATTACCCACTTTATATAGCCACAACAGGCCCATACTAATCAGCGCCCACAATAGCAACGAACGCATCAACTGATTGTTCTTCGGGGCAGGTCCTGGCCTTTTAATTTTGGGGACATTGCCCATTTGCTTTTGGCTGCTCATTTTCTTTCCTTTTTTAAAGCCTTATTATAACAAAAAATAAAATTAATCACAAGCTCTAATTCTGCCTAAGCGATCTCGAATAAAAAACTAAGTGCTCTGCCTGTTTAGCCACAGAAATCCCCGCAGGCAAGTCTACGATGGCTTGTTGCGGACGATTATTGAACAGATCTTGCAGCTCTTTCCAATGGCGATAATCGATGCTGCGGATATCGCCTTTGAGTTTTTTGACTGCTAAACGCACCACTAATTTTTGTAACGCCTGATGTAAAGAGGAAAATTTTTTAGTGTTGACTATAACTTTCCCGTTAACAGCTCTATTTGTGCAGACCGCCTTAAATTCTTCTAAGGCCTTTTGTTCCAAAAAATCAAAATCGTAATAGAGATTCTCGGCGAGATTGACCAACAACTCTTTGATCTTGGGGTTAAAATCCTTTTCCAACAGAGGTAACAGCTGATTGCGCACTCTGTTGCGCAGAAAAATATTATTCAGATTTGATGAATCGATACGAAAGGGGATCTTTTTACTGCTTAAGAATTGAATAATCTGCTTGCGTTTAATTTCGATTAGCGGCCGAATAATCAAACAATTATCCAGTTTTCTTGTTGCCGGTATTCCCCGCAGGCCCGAGACTCCGCTGCCGCGTAAAAAACGCATCAATACTGTCTCGGCCTGGTCGTCCAGGTTGTGCCCGAGGCTGATTTTAGCAGCTTGGTTTTCTTGAGCTACCTGCAGCAAGAACTCATACCTTGCCTTTCGCGCTGCTTCTTCCAGGGAGAGTTTATTTTCCCGGGCAAAATTTTTGACTTCAATACTCGCGCAAGTTAAAGGCAGTTTTAGCCTCTGGGCTAATTTTTTCACAAACAACTGGTCTGTATCCGCCTCGTTTTCTCTTAAACAATGATTCAAATGAGCTAAATGCAGTTCAATCAGCCATTTTTTTCTCAGTCTATTTAATAAATGCACCAAGGCTACGGAATCCGGCCCTCCGGATACAGCCACCACTACCCGGTCTTTCGCCTCTAACATCTTAAAGCGCTCGATTGTCTGTTCGAGCTTTTCCAGAATAACCATTTTATAAATTGCCTTGCATTGTAGAAATGGTCAAGGAATAAAAGAAACCACTAAGCGCCAGCCAAAACAACAGTATATTAATCAACCATTGTGTTTTGGTAAAATATTTTTTACTCAGCAGGTAAAGATAATCGTCTTTTAGTGTCCGCCACTGGACCTTATTGATAGCCAGATAATATCCGTAGCGCAAGATAAAGAGAACGATAAAGGCATAGGAAGTCAGAAAAATAATATCGTAACGCAATTCTTCGGGATTACTGAAATATTTTCCCAAGGCAATATCTTCCTTTAATCTCAGTGCGCAGAATAAGGCCCCGGCTAAAAGCATCCCAAAAAATAATATCGCACTCAAGCGCTGTAGCGAGAGTTTACCCATCTTTTCCTCCGGTTATCCTTCCAGCTCAAAAATTCCCTCAGTCTTGATTAATTTTACGGCTAACACCGTAAATAGTAAGGTAAATGCCGGGGCCAAAAGATAATTCACGGCATTAAATAACTTCTGCCTACTTTCAGTCGTGTATCTTTCTCCGGGAGCGTTCTTACGTATCCCAATGGCATATTTATGAATTTCATCGTGTCGCTCTTGGGGCGCGACGAACCAGATACTCGCCTTGACCGCGCTGTGCGTGAGAATTAATAATAAAGCTATTGTCACAGTTATGCGATAAAACAATTTTAGCTTAGTCATATTTTAATTCAAAATTGAAAAAATTAGTCCTATTTTTAATAATTTTTAATTTTAAATTTAAGAGAGTGACGGCGAGTGGATTTGAACCACTGACATAGCGGGTATGAGCCGCTTGCTCTACCAGGCTGAGCTACGCCGCCGTTATTTTTTCCCTTACCTTTGCAAAATAAGCTCGGCTGCTTTTTTTCCGGAAAGCAGCATTCCGCCAAACACCGCTCCCATGCGCGGCAGGCCATACACGGCACAAACGCTCATTCCGGCCAGGTATAAACCGGGATAGGCCTCACCCGTATGCTCGACGATTAATTGCTCGGCCTGCTCCGCCCACATTGACTTCTCGCCCATTACTTTACCTGTCAGCGTCTTAAATGGCTGCTCAGTAACTTTACGCTCAATGATCCGGGCAATCTCGGCCTCGTGGCCAGTAGCATCGACTACAAATTTAGCCTTAATGGCTAAAGGGTCGACATGCAAGCCGGAGATCTTAACAGCCGTCCAGTTCAGCACTAAACCGCTGACTTGATTATTTTCCCGGATCAGTACGTCTTCGGCAAAAATGGCCGGGAATATCCTTACTCCGGCATCAATGGCTCTGGAGCCAAGCTTAGCTACCATTTCTACGGAATCAGCCGTGTATAAGGCTGATTGAAAGGGCTTAACTTTGATTTTCATTTCTGTAATAATCGGCAAGGCTTTTTCCTGGATCACTACGCGAGGAAAAAGCATACCCCCGCCGGGCAAACCCCCGCCGTAATTTAATCGCCGCTCAAAAATTACGACCTTGGCTCTAGACTTGGCCAAATAGTATGCACAAGTCAGCCCCGAAGGCCCGGCCCCGGCTATAGCTACATCAACTTCTAAGCTATTTAACAAATCATCTACTGCCGTCTGGATAATCGCTTGAGTAATCTTTGTTTCTTCAATCATCTTTCTCCTCTAATATATTTGTCAATCGCCCGGGCAGCCCGTTTTCCTGCACCCATGGCGCTAATTACTGTGGCTGCACCCGTAGCGATATCGCCACCGGCGTAGACGCCTTTTAAAGATGCCTGCTGAGTTTGCCCATTTACTAAAATAGTGCCGTTTTCCTTGGTCTTTAATTCAGGCGTAACCTTAGTTAATAATGGATTGGGGTTCTGCCCAATTGCTATGATTACTGTATCCAGATCCATTGTAAATTCTGAGCCGGCTATCGCCTCCGGTCTTCTTCTGTCGGAGGCATCTTTTTCTCCCAAACGCATCTGCAAACATTGCATGGCCCGCACATACCCCTGGGCATCGCCAATTATTTTTACCGGTAGGGTTAAGGTGCGCAGACGCACCCCTTCCTCCTGGGCATTTTCAATCTCTTCAATGCGGGCAGGCATTTCTTTTTCGCTGCGCCTGTAAACAATAACAACTTCGGCGGCCCCCAGGCGCCGTGCCGACCGCGCCGCATCAAAGGCCACATTGCCTGCTCCGATCACTGCTACTTTCTTGCCTAAATTGATCGGGGTGTCGTATTTGGGAAAGAGATAGGCCTGCATCAAGTTAACCCGGGTCAAAAATTCATTGGCCGAATAGACCCGGTCCAAATTTTCACCCGGAATGCCTAAAAACTGCGGTAGTCCCGCTCCAACTGCAATAAAGATAGCTCGATAACCACCAGATAAAAGCTCCTTGATGCTATAAGTGTTGCCGATCAAGATATTATTTTGAATTTGTACACCCAGGCCTTGGATATAATCGAGTTCGGCATCGAGAATCTTCTTAGGCAAACGGAATTCCGGAATCCCGTAGCGCAATACCCCTCCTGATTGATGCAGCGACTCAAAAATAGTAACCCGGTAACCCATCTTAGCTAAATCTCCGGCACAGGTTAAGCCCGCCGGTCCTGAGCCCGCCACCGCCACCTTCGCCCGGGTTCGCTTCCCGATCTTTGCGACTTTTTCTGACCGCTGCCTCAACTGCCAATCGGCAGCAAAGCGCTCCAAGGCTCCAATGGCAATAGGTTTTGTTTTTTTTGATAAAATACAACTCGTTTCGCACTGGGTTTCCTGCGGGCACACCCGGCCGCAGACAGCCGCCAGTGAATTTTTTTCTTTTATTTTTTCTGCCGCCTGGAGAAATTTCCCTTGAGCAATTAATTTGATAAAGGCGGGGATCTCTATTTCTAC
>JAFGCM010000007.1 GCA_016932635.1 Candidatus Omnitrophota bacterium | reverse complement strand
CTAAGCCGATACTCACCGGTAACATCGATAAGCATGACTCAAGCCGCTCTCGATTTAGACTTGAGTTAATCTGAAGCCTGGCCGTAGGATCCCAGTTCACTACCTGCATACCTAAATTTGTGGAAAGAAAACTATCCAGCTTGTTCAGCTTGGCTGTGCCGCCGCTTAAGAATACTTTATCGATCCCCCGCTCCAGCTGATCTTCGTAGTAACTGAAGGAGAGGCTGATTTCTCCCAACAGATTATTTAAAGCGGGGGTAAGTATAGAAAAAACCTCTTCTTGCCTATTTTGGGGATTACATTTCAACTCTTCAGCATCGGCAACATCCAGATTCAACTTATCGGCAATGATTTTAGTCAAGTCTTTACCACCGATAGTGATATCGCGCATAAAATGGGAAACCTTGTCTTTTAGGATATTAATATTGGTAAAATTACTACCGATATTGAGAAGCGCAACTATCCCCTGACTTTGTTGTTCGGGGTAATTCAGGAAAAAGGAGTTAACCAAAGCAAAGGAATCTACGTCAATTAATTGCGGCTCCAGGTCGCAAGCCTCGACTAATTTGACATAATCTTCAATGAAGGTCTTTTTCGCCGCAACAATCAGCACCCGGATTTTACTGTCTTCTTTTTTCTCCTCTAGAATTGGGGCATTTAAAATTACCTCCTCGATATTAAACGGGATATACTTCTCCGCTTCGAACCTAATCGCGCTCTCTAACTGTCCTTTAGTCATCTGCGGAACTAGAATATAACGCACAATTACTGAAGGTCCGCAGACAGAGATATTCGCCTTATTGGTAGTTGCGCCACTTTCCTTGACCAGTTTCTTGATAGCTTGGGTCTTAGCCTCGGCAGAATCATCACTTAAGCGTTCAATACCAAAAGCATCTAAACAAAAACTGCCTTGCTTCTGGCTTACTTCACTCAGCTTAATATAGTGATTGCCGATATCTAGCCCAATCGCCTGTTGGGACTTTTTTGCAAACAGCTTACCAAACATAGATATAATCCTGATTCTGTTCTGGTCCTGGCGCCTGCTCTTTTATTTCCTCTTTCGCGGCTTCTTCCATAGGCAGACTTAGGTCTTCCTTAATAATCGCCGGTGAAACCAGCAAGGCCTGTTTTTTGCTTTCCTTCAATCTTGTCTGCCTTTCTCTTTCCTGCTGTTTTAAGAAGTCCTCCCGGGCTTCATCCAGCATCTGGAATTTTATTTTCTCTTCATCGCTTAATCCAGATTGAGTAATAATATGCGGCGTAACAAACATCACTAACTCGGTATTAATCCTCTGCGCATCTTTCTTCCGGAATAGAGCTCCAAGATAAGGGATATCTCCTAAGATAGGCACCTTGGAAACAGTGGTGCTGTCTTCTACTTTTCTTAAGCCGCCAATAACTATCGTCTCGCCGTCTTTAACCAAGACATTCGTTTCTGCAGAACGCGAGCCAATATACGGTTGCCCGTCACTGGTCGTGCCCTCTTGAAATTCTTGTTTGGGTTTCAAATTCATTGAGACGTAGCCTTCTTTGGTAATATGCGGGGTAACCTCCATACCAACAACTACATCTTTAAATTGAGTAGTGGCGGATAAACTGCCCTGGTCGCTTTGCGCATATTGGGTATAAGGCACTTGGGACTTGATTTCAATCCTAGCGGTTTGATTATCTAACGTAACAATCTTAGGGCTGGCTAAAACATTGGCCTTGGCATCCTGCACCCAGGCATTGATGACACCATCCAAATCATAGCCGCCAAATTCCTTTAACCAGTGAAAAGTAATTGAGGCATTAGAAACATTCATCGTACTTTGAGGCTGCTCGATATAATTGGGGCTGGTTCCTTGCTCAATGGGCCTGTTGACATGGATTATTTTCCAGTTGATCCCCAATTCATCATCTTTGGTCAACTTGACATCTACCAGCATCGCCTCAATCAGCACCTGTGGTGTACGCGTATCTAAGGTCTTAGCGATTTCTTCGACTTCGGCTACTTTGTCCGGGATATCGGTAACCAGCATACTGTTGGTGCGGGCATCCGTTTGGATACTGCCGCGTTCAGAAAGCATGCTGGAGAGCGTGCCTTGAATTACGCCTACATCGGCAAAATTTAAATAGATCAGCTTAGTGGTTAAGGGTATATCTCTTTCTTCCTGCTTGAGCTTCTCAAAGGTCATAATCCGAATCAGATTGGCCTCGCGCTTATAAGTAAAGTTATAGGTGCGTAAAATAATATCCAGGGCCGTCTCCCAGGGCACTTCTTTTAAGGACATGGTTACCTTGGCATCTACACCATGGCCAATCACCATATTTAGCCCACTGGCCAAAGCAATCACCCTAATAACATCACGGATATCGGCGTTTTCAAAGTCCATAGTCACCAGGCCCGATTCTGTTGGCTCAACAGGGGCCGTTACCTGCTTAGCTTCTTCTGGCTGCGGATTAATAATCAGCTCGGGCTCCTCTTGCGCTAATACTAAGGCAAACGGAAGTATTGTAGCAGCAACTAAAAACAATAAAAAAATTATCTTTGGTTTCATCCTTCCTTCTCCTTCCTGAGCAGAATCGTAAACTCTTTTTTTCCGTACTCGAGAATTAATCTATCGGACTTGATTTCTTTTATTTTGACTTTATTATCGATCAAATCTCCCGTCTTCATCACTTGGTCATTAACAATAGCGAAATATTCCCGGCCATTCCATAATACACCTTTGACCATCACCTCTACCGGAAGCCGCACCACCTGCTCCGGGGGCCTAAAGTCCTCTCTTAAACCAGTGGCGGCAGCATTATCTATCAGCGGGATAAACGGATCAAGTTTACCCAGCGCATCATAGATAAATTCTTCTTCTGGGGCCGCCTGACAATAAGCTATAAACAATAAACTATAAACAAGAAATAATACCCTGATTATTCTCATTGGCAAAAATTCCTATTTTACAAAATCCTGACCCGAAACCAAGGCATAACTGACCAACTCTAGCTCCACCTGATGCTGCCAAATATCTTTTGAGTCCGCATTAATCTTCAGGCCGGTTATTTCCATAAACCGGGGTGAATTTTCCACCCGATTAATAAATATCCCCAGCTCATGATACCCGCATTGCATCTTAATCTTCAGCGGAGTCTGCAGCAACAGTTCTGTTTTCCCCGGCAAAAGAGTTTCTTCTCTGCTGAAGGGAGTTACGGAAGATATTTTTATCTTCAGCCGTTCAGCAATCTGATTTAATTCCTTCAAAAGCTGCGGCACATCCGGCGTAGCCGAAAGCCGGTCTTGGTAATAGTCGAGCTGGGCCCTAATTGCCTTAGTCTCTTTTTCTAAGTCTTTTAATGCCTGCGGACTAATCTCACCCAGCTGGGCAGTTCTTTTTCTTTCCTCTATCTGTTCAGATACCGCCTTAATCTTGCCCGCCAGGGGCTTAAAGACATTATTAAAAATTACCCAAGAAACAAGCAGCAGAAATACCGCCCCGCCTAAAAGCAAATGTTCTTTTTTAATTTTACTTAAGTCAATACTGGACAAATTTACAGGCATAACCTAACACCCTTTATTATGTTAACGGAACTGACACAATATCTTAAAGTCCATGGTCTCCACTTTGCCGGATTGACTACGTTGCGAGGAAAGCAATTTAATCTCCGAAAATTGCCGGCTGAAAATCTCGTCTTTCTTTAAGGCGCTCATAAAGGCCCCGACTAAATCCAGTAAATCCTCACCCTGAATAGAAACTGCTGTTCCATTAAAATCTATTTGCACATATTTGGTTAATCCTTCTTCGGAGACAGTGCTTAAGTTTAAATTCTTCAGCCAGATTCCAGAGGGAATCAGGCGGCTTAAATAGTTAAGGTTCCTGGCCCACAAGACCTGCCTTTGGAAATGTCGATCCATAAATTCCAAGCGCTGAACAAGCAGTTGTTTTTCTTTTTTCAGGCTGTCTAAATTGTCCAGAGTAAGCTTTAAGTCGCCCATCTGCTTATCTAAGCGAGCGAGTTCTTTTTTGCCCGCAGTTAAACGCATACCTAAGCCGGCCCAGATTACGATAATTACCAAGACAAACGCCACTAAAACAAATAAGATCGGGCCCAATTTAATCTGCAGCTCGATTTTGGCTTTTTTCCTCTTTCTGGCTTGAGCAGGCAATAAATTTATTTGCACCATTATATCAATCTCCTTAAGGCCAGTCCGGTAGCTAAAGCCAGCATACTTTGGGTTTGGCTTAAGGCTGCGCTATCAAGCTGCCCAGGGTCAAAGGCTAAATTTTGCAACGGATTCCAGGTCTTCACCTCGCGGCCCAGCTGCTCTTTAAAAAAGTTAATCAGCTCAGGAAACCCGGCCCCTTCACCGCTCAGATAAATTATCGCCACTTGTTTTTCAAATTCGCTCTCAAAATAATCAAAGGACAGGCGCAGTTCACGAATTAAGTTTGCCAACAACGGCCGCAACGTCTCAAAAAGACCATTCTTTTCCTCCTGGGCTTGCTGTAAAGACAAGACATCTTCCAGCAGGGTAATATCACGGGAAAAAAAAGGAATCAACCCTTGTAAAATATTCACATTGGCTAAATCAAATTCCAGGTTAATCAGGGCCGACACTTCATCTTCCTTTACCTTTGGGCCATTGTATTCAAAACAGTTAACTAAGGAAAAGGAATTGACGTCAATCAGATTGGGCTTAAGCCCCGCCTGCTTAATCAACTCAATCAGCTCGACGATGGCCTGTTTTTTTGCCGCCACCAAAAGCACCTTCATCCGGTTGCTGGTAGAATTGGCCTGATCAAGCAGATGATAGTCAAAAATCACCTCTTCAATCTTAAAGGGTATATACTGTTGGGCTTCATATTTTAAAGCCTGGGCTAACTCCGGCTTTTTCATCCGGGGTAAATCAATGTATCTGACCACCACCGACTCTCCGGAAATACCCAGATTAACGCAGTGAGCGGAAAGCGCCTTTTCTTTAATCAGCTTAACCAGCTTCTTCAATTTTTCTTCCTTGCCCTGCTTAGGCTCCAAGGCAACGCTGGCAATATCGAGCAGTTTCAAGCCTTCAGGCTCTTTACTCAATTTCACCAGATTGATATGCCGATGCCCTAAATCTAATCCTATTGAAAGCTTCTCTTTCACCCTGAACACCTACCTTAAACTTACTTATCTTTACTTATTATAAGATATACCATAAAATAATTACTTTGTCAACAGTTTTTTTTGCTATTTTTACTTAAGCGACAAGAAAGCATTAGGAACCCGGGAAAGAAAGTACGAGAAAAGGGAGCGAAATTTACAGTGGGTTATTGAATCGGCAAATCATCCTCGGTAGGAACTTGGTCTTCGATGGAGTTATAAGTAATCGTGCCGGCTTGATTAACAAAAAAATTTCTGCCTCCGCTGCGCCCAAAATCAGCGGGCCAACCCACTAACGAAAAATGTTCGCTGTCGGCGCTAACGTAAGAGAAATAATACCCTTGCTTGGCCCGATTAGGGGCATCAGCATTGGCTAAGACGGCATCGATATACGCCGGATTAGAATTAGGAACAGCCAAAGCTACTAAATTGTTAGTCTCTGGAAAAGCATGGGGAATAACGTCACTATAATAGCTTAGACAGGCATTACTGATAGTACGTAAGGCGGCAATGGCTGCAGCCTCATTGGCGGACATTCGGGAACGCAACATCTGCGGAATAACCAAACCGCTTAAGATGGCAATGATAGTAACCACTATCATTATTTCAACTAAAGTAAACGCTCTTCTTTTATCGGAACTCTTCATGCTGTAAACTATGATACACAAAAAAACTGATAAAATCAAGGGGAAAATAATATATGCTTGAGCACTGTGCATAAATACTTAGCAGTCTGTCGTCTGAAAAGGTTGCGGTTACGTATCGGTTTCGTCTTTAGAGTTTGGTTTATCGTATTTTCTCCGCTAAACGACCTACGTAACCTTTTTAAACGATACTTAACCCAAACCCTAACCTTTTTATTACGAAACCAATTATATACACTGCTTAGCTATTTATTACTTGATTAACTTGTTTGCTTTTCCTATGCTTGAGCTGGCCTGTTCATAATCAGGGTGAATCGCTAACGCCTTTTGCCACTGGATAATAGCCTCGGCCAACTCTCCCCTATTGGCATAAATTACTCCGATATTATAGTATCCTTGAGCAAACTCAGGGTTTATCTTGACGGCCTTTTTGTATTCTTCGATAGCCTGCTCAAAGTCACCCCAATTTTCATAAATATTACCCAGATTATTATGAGCCTGGGTGAAACCGGACTTAAGTTTGATGGCCTGTTCGTATTCAGAGACTGCCTGTTTCAGCAAACCTTTCCTTTCATAAATCACGCCTAGATTATAATGGGCCAAGCCATTTGTTGGATCCAGATCAATGGCCTGTTGATAGTATAGCACCGCCTGCTGATAAACTTGGTTGAGTTTATTATAAACTATGGCCGCTTGGGGAACTAAGCGCAGAGTCTGCTGATATTCATCTATGGCTAAATCAAAGAATTCTTTTTGCGCATAGGCACCGGCCAAGTTGTAGTGCGCCATCACAGAATAGGGGTCAAATTTTATTGCTTGCTTAAATTCGGCTACTGCCTGATCCATAAAACCATTGTGAAAATAAATATCACCCAAATTACTATGCACTTTAGCAGAGGAAGGATTATGCTGCAATATCCACTGATATAAAGTCAGGTTATCTTTCCAAACTTTATTTTGTTGCACGGTCAGAATGGAAAATAGAACAATAAGCAACGTCACCAAAAAAGTGAGAGTCTTTCTAAACGGAACAGAAAAATGCTCTTGATACAATTTGGAAAGCAAAACAGCAACTACTAAAAATACACCGATTGAGGGAAGATAGAGCCAGTTATCAGAAATTGATAGATTTACCAGTGGAAAAAATATATTGGAAACCGGAAGTAGAAAAATAAAGAACCACGCAAGCCCAAAGCAAATTACAGGCTCCCTTTTCCGTATCGCGACAATTAGCAGCGCCAGGCTTAACAACAACAAAAAGGAAAATATAACCTGCGGTTCAAACAAAGACCCGGACAATAAAATCCGGCGCTCGGGATGTAAGTTGTGCGGGAAAAACAAAATCCCTAAATAGGCCGGGAAGGCCTTGAGAAATGTCAGCAATCTTACCCCAAAACTATCCTGGCTAAATAAAATAGGCCCTGCGGTAAACTTGAGAATAGACAGGCGTAAAACAAGATATCCCAAGGCCAGCAAAAAAAACCAAAGATAAGGGCGCCTTATGTATTTACCGGACTGCTTGGACAAAGTAAAATTATTCCTGAAGTAAAAACCATATGCTAATAAAGTAAACGGAAAAATAAGTGCAATCTCCCGGCAAAGTAAGGCTAAAAAAAAGCTAAGTAACGCCCCCAGGTAACAGGCTAAACCGCAGGAAGAGGAGTTGTATTCGATAAATAAAAATAGACTCAATAATAAAAAAAAGCCGGCCATTGGGTCGGCCCGGCCGGAGATAAAAGTTATTGCCTGTGTCTGAACCGGGTGAACAAGAAAAAAAAGGCTGGTAAATAAAGCGGTAACTCTATTTTTGGCCAGCAAATTGGTTAAAAGATAAACTAAGATAGCTACCAAGATGTGCACAAAGGTATTGCTCAAATGGTAACCAAAGGGATTGAACCGCCAAAGCAGATAATCATATTTAAATGAAAGAATCTGCAGGGGCCGGTAGTAGTTGCTTTGGTCAATAGGGTGCAGTTGAGTAAGTCCGGAAGTGAAAATATCAGAAATTTTTCCCCCGTCCCGGATATAGCTATTTTTAACTATCAGATACTCATCGTCCCAAACAAAGCCATTACTCCAGGAATTGGCATAAGTCAAAAGACCCAAAGTGATTATTAAAAGAACTGCGTGTCTATCTTTAAATGCTTTCACATTAGCTTTTTGTTTATTGTCAACAATTGTTAAAAAAAAGGCGAAGACAAATAATTGCCTTCGCCTTTTTTGGTAGAATCTACGATGGTCTACTGAATTGGTGGAGCAGCTACAGTCGCAGCCGCGCCAGCGTTATCCAATCCTCTAATTACGCCGCTTTGGTCAACAAAGAAAGAACGCACACCTGTAGTTTGGTAAGTTTGCGGAGTAGCAGTGGCAGTAAAAGTAGTCGCACTCCCGCCAGTGCCGAATACATATCCCTGTTTTGTAGTACTGGCTAAAACGGCATCAATATAGGGCGGCGTTTGGTTAGATAGAATCGCTAACGCACCTGCATATGTAGAATTAGACGTATGATAGGTAGTTTGGGCTGCAACCAATGTTTTCAGCGCGGAAATTGCAGCTGCCTCGTTAGCGTTTAACCTGGCTCTCATCAAGTTAGGAATGGCTATTGCGGCTAATAAAGCTATGATGGCGACAACAATCATAATTTCTACCAAGGTAAAACCTTTACGATTTAGCATCATTTTTCTTCTTAACCTCCCTTCCTCCGAAATGGATTGCCCTGGTCACCATTAAAGCTAAATTTGACGCCAAAAACGTATTTATGATGACAACGCGCCATTTTGCCGCTTTAGGCAACTCAGTGCAGCAAGGCAAATTATACCTTACCATGTCAAGTGTATCACCCTTAGTCTACCTTGTCAAGGACTTTTTACTGGATTAATTGGGTAATCTGGAAAATCGGCATAAACATTGCCGCCACAATGCCGCCTACTACTATACCTAAGAATGCGATAATCACCGGCTCAATCAAGGAGGTCAAGCCGCTGACTGCGGCATCGACCTGGTCTTCGTAAAAGTCGGCAATCTTAGTCAACATTTTCTCCAGCTCACCCGTCTGCTCCCCTACGCCAATCATCCTGGTCACCATTGGCGGAAACACACCGCTTCG
>JAFGCM010000073.1 GCA_016932635.1 Candidatus Omnitrophota bacterium | reverse complement strand
GGGGGCAAAGGAGTACGACTGGATAGCTGTGCCTATCAAGGTTATAACATTTCGCCTTACTATGACTCTTTATTGGCTAAGCTGATTACTTATGGCTCAAGCCGCTCGGAGGCAATCCAGATTATGCGCCGGGCCTTGGAGGAATATACTATTGAACCGATAAAAACCACTATTGGCTTCTATCAAGGACTATTAAATGACGCCCGTTTTTTAAAGGGTAAATTGTACACTGATTTTGTCGATATCCTGATTACCGAGCGGCAAAAAAGACAAAAAGAAAGCGAGGAGATACAATGAGAGCACTGGGGGCGCTGGTGGTATTTATTTTTACTTTGATCTTTGCTATTCTGGGAGGAATACTGGTAGCCTTTTCGTTCAATCTATATACCGTGGAAAACCTCACCTATTTAATAGGGCAAGTCCTGGCATTTCCCAACATCCATTTGGTCATTGCCGGGCTGGGTCTGTTTCTGATTCTAGCTAGTATCAGCGTGGCCCAGATCACCTTCGGTAAGATGCAGCGAGAAAAAACCATTGCCTTTAATAATCCTGACGGCCAGGTAACTGTTTCCCTGGCAGCCATCGAAGATTTTATTAGGCGCCTATCTTTAAGCCTGGCCCAAGTGAAGGACTTACGCAGTCATGTTATTGCCGGAAAAAAAGGCATTGAGATTAATGTGCGGGTAGCACTTTGGGCTGATGCCAATATCCCCCAGACCACTGAAAGCATCCAGGGGATCATCAAAAACCGTATCCAGGAGATGCTTGGTATTGAAGACCCGATTGTAGTGCGCGTACATGTAGGTAAGATTATTCAAAAAGAAAAGAAGCGCTCCAATAAAAAGCTTGCAGAAGAACCAGAGGAAAATATCGCCCCGTTTAGGGGGAATATTGTGTACGGAAAGGATTGAGCGATGAAAAAGCAGGTTGCTGTTTTAACCGGGGGGGGAGATTGCCCGGGGATAAACCCTGTAATCAGGGCAATAGTGCGCCGGGCCTTAATCGATGATTATCAAGTCTTGGGAATTAAAAATGGCTGGAAAGGATTAATTGAGAAAGATACGATACCTTTGAACCTGGAATCGGTTTCGGGAATTTTACCTAGAGGCGGAACTATTCTGGGCACTTCCCGCACCAATCCATACAAGAAAGCAGAAGATTTAAAAAAGGCAAAAGAGAATTATAAGGCTCTGAAGATTACTGCCCTGATTGCCGTCGGCGGAGAAGATACTTTAGGGGTAGCATATAAGCTGTATAAAGAAGGCTTTCATATCGTGGGTGTGCCCAAGACTATTGATAATGACCTTTCCGCAACCGACCGGACCTTTGGCTTTGATACAGCTGTGAATATTGCTACCGAAGCGATCGACCGCATTCATACCACAGCCGAATCACACCATCGGGTAATGGTGGTTGAGGTGATGGGCCGACATTCAGGCTGGATTGGTCTGGAAGCGGGCCTCGCCGGCGGGGCTGATGCCATTTTAATTCCGGAATTCCCTATCGATATCGATCAGGTCTGTACGTTAATAAAAAAACGCCATCAACGCGGTAAAAATTTTAGTATAGTTGTTGTCTCTGAAGGGGCAAAGTTTACAAAAAGTTCTGAAGTGTTGCAGGATGAGGAGCTGGATGCCTTTGGTCATGTGCGCCTGGGTGGAATAGGCAATATCCTGGGTAAAGAAATCGAAAAGCGCACCTGGTTTGAAACCAGAGTTACGGTGTTGGGGCATATTCAGCGCGGCGGCACCCCCACTGCCTTTGACCGGATCTTAGGAACGCGTTATGGAGTCAAGGCGATGGAGCTGGTAATTGCCAAGAAGTTCGGCCAAATGGCCAGCCTACAGGGTGATAAAATTGTTTCGGTTCCCCTGCAGAAGGCGGTGGGCAGCTTAAAAATGGTTCCGCCTGAGCTTTATGAAATGGCCAAAGTGTTTTTTGGATGAAATAATATAGGTGGTAGGTGATAGGAAATAGGTGGTAGGGAAAAATAAAAGTGAAAAAACAAATAAAAGCTATTCTAAAAGAAAGTATTGAGGTTAAAAGAAAACTTGGCGATGATAAAATAATTACCGCCATCGAAAAACTGGTTAATCTGGCCCTAGCTGCATTAAAAAACGGCGGCAAGCTAATCCTATTTGGCAATGGCGGAAGCGCCGCTGACGCGCAACATATTGCTGCGGAGCTCGTAGGTAGGTTTACCCAAGAACGCAAGGCCTTAGCGGCTTTGGCGCTGAATTGTAACAGCTCCAACCTCACCTCTATCGCCAATGACTATGAGTTTAAGCAAATATTTTCCCGCCAGATTGAAGCCTTAGGAAAAGCGCCAGATTTAGCTATCGGCATATCGACCAGCGGCAAGTCCCCTAATATCCTGACGGCAATAGCTCAAGCTAAAAAGATGGGGATGAAGACCGCGATGCTTACGGGCTTAAGCTGCCCAGAACTAGAAGATTCGGTAGATGTATGTATCTCGATACCGTCGAAAAACACTGCGCGCATTCAGGAGGCGCATATTACTGTTGGCCATATCATTTGTGAACTAATAGAAAAGGCCTTTTTGACAAACTAATAAGCTCAAGGTCATTAGGTTTTCGTCTTAAAAGGTTACGGTTGCGGTTACGTATCGGTTTCGTTTTGGGGTTTGGTTTATCGTATTTCTCCGCTAAACGACCTACGTAACCTTTTTAAACGATACTTAACCTAAACCTCTAAGCTTTTTATTACGAAACCAATGCAGATAGTGCTTAGATACAAGTTAATAGATAGCACAGATGACTGAAAAAAAAATTAAAAAACTAAAAGACTTAAAGAAAACAGTCGGCTATTTACAAAAGCGAGGTAAAAAAGTTATCTTTACCAATGGCTGCTTCGATATCCTGCATTTAGGCCATATAAAGTATTTGGAACAGGCTGCGCAGTTAGGAGACAAGCTAATTGTGGCAGTAAACAGCGACACTTCAGTGCGCAGGATTAAAGGAAAAACCCGCCCACTCACCCCATTAAGGGTGAGGATGCAGTTAGTTGCGGCCTTAGAATGCGTAGATTATGTAATTGCTTTTACGCCCAGTACGCCGGCTTGGTTAATCAAAAGCCTAAAGCCAGATATTTTGGTTAAGGGCAGTGATTGGAAAACTGCTCAAATTGTGGGCGCAGGCTTTGTGCAATCTTATGGCGGTAAAGTAAAACGGATTAATTTTATCAAAGGCTATTCTACCAGCGCAATAATTTCCAGAATCAAGAAAAATAAGTGAACAAAGACTGCTTCAGGATTATTGATGTAAATCTGAACCGCTCGCGTGAAGGCTTGAGGGTTTGCGAAGAGATTACCCGGTTTATCTTAAAAAAACCCAATTTTACCTCCCAATTGAAGAATTTAAGGCATCAGATTTCTACAAATGCCAAAAATTTTTCTATCAAGCCCGAGGTCCTGCTCAAAGCTAGAAACAGCCGCGCTGATTTAGGCAAAAACCTTTTAAATAAGTCTCGGCGCAAGAACTACCTGGATCTATTTATCGCTAATATGCAAAGAACACAAGAGTCTTTACGCGTTTTAGAAGAATTTAGTAAGATGTTCAGCCAATCTTTAAGCCGAACTTTTTTACACTTGCGCTTTAAAACCTACGAATTGGAAAAAAAGATTCTTGCGCAATTTTAGATTATATATAATTTTAGATACAGATATTTGTGCTGAACAGGTTGATATTTTAGAGTTGGCCCAAGAGGCAATCGCTGGCGGTTGCGACATTATACAATTACGCGCTAAAAATTGGTCTGCACGTAAGATCCTGGAAATTGGACAAAAGATAAAAAAGCTGGTTGCCGGAAAGAAAACCCTGTTCATCATCAACGATCGCGCGGATTTAGCCTGCGCCTTAGCTGCCGACGGTGTGCATTTAGGCCAAGATGACTTGCCGGTAAAAGCTGCGCGCAGGATGTTAGGGCAAGGCAAAATCATCGGTCTTTCTACACATAGCCTCGAGCAAGCCCAAAAAGCAGAACAACAAGGCGCAGATTATCTTGCTATCGGCCCAATATTTGCCACGTCTACCAAACCAAAACTTAAACCCTTAGGGTTAGAAATAATTTCCAAAATTAAAGCTCGGGTAAAAATTCCTTTTGTGGTTATTGGCGGGATAAATTTAAATAATCTGGATAAAATCTTAGTTCAGGGCGCTGAACGTATAGCAATCTGTCAAGCGATTATCGGCAATAAAGAAGTTTTAAGTACGACGGCAGAGTTTGCTCAAAGGTTACGGCAAAGAGCAAAAAGATGACGCAATTAGAACAAGCTAAAAAAAATAAAATTACCGCGCAAATTAGAAAAATTGCGCACCAGGAAGGGCATAGCCCGCAGTCTATCCGCGAAAAAATAGCTCAAGGAAAGATTGTCATTCCTTACAATAAAAATCACCGTCCTAAAAAGCCGTACGGGATAGGCCAGGGCCTCTCAACCAAGGTCAATGCCAATATCGGCACCTCCGCAGATTTCTTCCAAATAAAAAAAGAGTTACAAAAACTAAAAGCCGCGCTTTCCGCCGGGGCGCACACCATTATGGATTTAAGCACAGGCGGAAATATTACCCAGACGCGGCAAGCTATTTTGGCCCATTGCCCGGTGCCTTTAGGCACGGTACCTATTTACCAGGCAGCTGTTCAAGCGGTAAAAAATTTCGGCTCTATTGACAACATGACTGTAAAAGATATCTTCAGAGTTATTATCGAAGCTGCCCAGGACGGAGTAGATTTTTTTACCCTGCATTGCGGGGTAACTATTGAGTCCTTAAACCGCCTCAAGCAGGAAAAAAGAATTACCGATATCGTCAGCCGCGGCGGGGCGATCTTGGCCGAATGGATTAGTAAAAACAGACAAGAAAATCCGTTGTATAAATATTTTGATGAAATTTTGGATATCTGTCGCCGGTTTGATGTCACGATTAGCTTAGGCGACGGAATGCGTCCGGGCTCAATTGCCGACGCTACTGACCGCAGCCAAATTCAAGAGTTAATTTTGTTAGGTGAGCTGGCCCAACAGGCTCAAGCCAAAGGTGTTCAGGTAATGATTGAGGGGCCGGGACATGTGCCCATAGACCAAATTCAAACCAATGTCCAGTTGGAAAAACGGCTCTGCCACAATGCGCCTTTTTATGTCTTAGGGCCTTTAGTAACAGACGTAGCTCCCGGCTATGATCATATCACCGCGGCTATTGGCGGGGCACTGGCTGGTGCCTGGGGAGCTGATTTTCTTTGTTATGTCACCCGCTCAGAACACCTGCACCTGCCTACAGCCGAAGATGTCAAGGAAGGCGTGATCGTCACCCGCATCGCTGCCCATGCCGCAGACCTGGCCAAGGGAATAGACCGGGCCTGGGATTGGGATAAAAAGATTTCCCAAGCCAGAAGACAAAGAAACTGGAATAAGCAGATCGCTCTGGCCATTGACCAGGAACGTCCCAAGAAAATGCGGCAAAGATTTAAATCGAACATTCGTGACGCCTGTTCGATGTGCAGCGAATATTGCTCATTAAAAATAATGGACCGCTTGAACAAAACTTAAGTAAATACAATGTTAGTACTTGGCACAGTGGCTTTAGATACGGTGGAGACGCCTTTTGGCCGGGGCAAAGACCTCCTGGGAGGTTCGGCCACCTTTGCCGCAGCCAGCGCCAGTTTCTTTACTCCGGTTAAACTAGTGGCAATTGTAGGTAAGGATTTCCCCCAAAGCTACTTAAAATTTTTTCAAGCTCATCAGATTAACACTCAAGGATTGCAAATTAAGACCGGTAAGACCTTTCGCTGGAGAGGCAGCTACAGCTACAACCTGAATTGCGCCCAAACCTTAAAAACAGAGTTAAATCTTTTAGCAAATTTTTACCCCTTTCTGCCCCCGGAATGTCAAAATGAACAATTTGTTTTTTTAGCCAACATTGATCCCGACATTCAGCTGGAAACTTTAAAACAGCTATCTCATCCTAAACTGATTGTCACCGATACCATGAACTACTGGATTGAACATAAGAAAAAAAGTTTAAAAAAAGTAATTCAAAAAAGCGACATCCTAGTGTTAAATGACGCCGAGGCCCGGGAATTTTCCCAGGAAGCGAATCTGCTGAAAGCGGCAAAACTTTTTTTAGCTTTAGGACCGCGTCTGGTAATTATCAAGAGGGGAGAGTACGGTTGTTTGCTTTTTTCGCGTACCTTTTCTTTTTCTATTCCGGCCTATCTCATCGAAGCAGTGCTTGATCCTACAGGCGCGGGAGATAGCTTTGCCGGCGGATTTTTAGGATATCTAGCGTCCTTAAGCAAAATTAGTGAATCGGCCTTTAAAAAGGCGGCCGCCTTAGGCACAATTATGGCCTCTTATGTTGTAGAAGACTTCAGCCTAAACCGATTAAAAAAACTGACACAACAAGATATTCAAGGCAGGTTTAAGGATTTTCAGTGTTTGACTAGATTTTAAATGAGGCCGCAACTTATGGAACGAAGTGAACATAAGTTGCTGGCCGAATTAATGCGGGTGTAGTTCAATGCGGGCGTAGTTCAGCGGTAGAACGCAAGCTTCCCAAGCTTGATATCGTGGGTTCGATCCCCATCGCCCGCTTACAGCTTCCTCCCGCACTAATTGTTGTTGTATATCGATATTAGAATTAGTGCGGGATTAATTCGCACAACAACTTATGTCGTAAAAATTAAAATTAATTCTCCATAAGTTGTGTGCTCATTGAACAAGCTAACAGCGGCGGTTCGATTCCGCTCACCCGCTTATTATTAGTTCGGAGTTCGTAGTTGAGAGTTCGTAGTAAAAGCAAAAAAATGAGAGTAAATTTGTTCGTTAAATTACAGAAATTTCTTTTTTTAATCTCTGTCTTCTGTCTTCTGTCTTCTGTCTTCTGTGGTTGTGCAACGGTGAGTACTCGGCCGCCGGCACCCCCGCAAGGCTTAAAGGGGATATACCACCAAGTTAAGCCGGGTCAGAGCCTTTGGCGGATCTCCCAGGCCTATCAAGTAGAGCTGGAAAAAATTGCTCGCCTGAATCGACTCTCGGACACCTCGCGCATTTATAGCGGACAACTGATCTTTATTCCCGGGGCTAACCGGGAAATTGAGGATTTGACCTTGAGTTCTGATTTTAAAGGAGCCGGGGGAGATTTCATCTGGCCGGTGAAAGGCAAAGTCACTTCCTTTTTCGGAATGAAAAAGGACGAAGTAAAAAATAAAGGCATTAGTATCCAGGCTGGGAATAATGAATTAGTCTTGGCGGCACGCTCCGGAAGAATCTCCTTTGCCACTGAAGCATTGAATGGGTACGGTAAAGTAATTATGATCGATCATTTGGATGGTTACTCTACCGTTTACGCACAGCATACCCAGAATTTGGTAAAACTGAACCAACTGGTCAGGCAAGGCGAGAAAATCGCCCGCACCAGCGTCAGGGGAGAGGCTCGCTGCGGGGAAGTTTATTTTGAAATTAGAAAAGGGCTAAAGCCGCAAAACCCATTTTTCTATTTACCTTAATTGATAATGTTCAGCGATCCGGTTGTTGGTGAAAAATTTTTTGGCCGAGGTGAGACTTTGGACCTGCTAACCAGGAGGGCCCAGGGGTTGAAAGAGGGCTTTCGGCAAAATATTGCCGTCATCGGCCCTCGCTTAATTGGCAAGTCATCGCTCCTCCTACAGTTTTTATCAAATTTTAGCCATCCCCAGGTTGTCCCGATTTACATCGACTTAAGGCTTAACTCTTTAAGTCACTTTATCCAGAAATTTATCGGCACGCTGCTTTATCACTACCTCAAGGCTAAGAATATCAAGTCGGATGAGCAAATAGAAAGTTTGAAAAACCAGGCCCAGGCAACAATTCCCCAAACAGTAGAAACTATCCGCCGGATTGAAAAATATATGCAGAACCTGCAATTTGCCCTGGCCTATGAAACAGCGCTTCAATTAACCGCTGTGTTAAAAAAAGAGAGCGCTTTCAATTGCATGCTCATCCTAGATGAATTCCATCTTT
>JAFGCM010000072.1 GCA_016932635.1 Candidatus Omnitrophota bacterium | reverse complement strand
TTATTATAATAAACCTACGCAACGGGGTATCTATGAGCATTTTAAGGCTATTGCCGAAGCGGTAGAGATACCCATCGTGTTATACAACATCGCTGCGCGCACCGGAATTAATATTGAACCGCAGACAGTAGCGAAACTCGCGGGATTTAAAAATATTGTAGCCATTAAAGAAGCCAGCGGTAATCTCGACCAAATGGCCCAGATTAAGAAGCTCTGCAATATTACGCTAATTTCTGGAGACGATGCGCTGACCCTGCCGATTATGGCCATTGGGGGAGCTGGTGTGATTTCTGTAGTGGCCAATATAGTACCGGCGCAGACTAAAGAAATGATCAACCAATTTGAGCAGGGCAATTTAGAGGCAGCCAGGAACATTCATTATCATTTATTGCCTTTGATTAAGGCAATGTTTATTGAAACTAATCCTATCCCGGTCAAGACGGCAATGGCGATGATGGGTTTGATTGCCACGGAGCTGCGTCTGCCGCTTTGCCCAATGTTGCCGGAAAACGAAGCAAAACTAAAAAAAGTCCTTCAGGATTACAAACTGATATGATTAAATTAGCGGTCAGTGGTTGCTGCGGAAAGATGGGGCGCCGAATCGTTGCCTTAGCCGGCGCAGATAAGGCTGTTCAGCTGGTGGGGGCATTAGAGCAGCCGGGTCATCCGGCAATCGGCAAAAAATTAAGCGATGTTTTAGTAATTCCGGGTTTCGACTTTAATGTGGTCAGTAATCCAGAAATCCTCAAAGACGCAGATGTATTGATTGAATTTACCAATCCTGCGACTACTGTAGAACACTTGATTTCCGCGGTGAAGTATAAAAAGACAATGGTGATTGGTACAACGGGCCTAGAATTGCCGCAATTAGAAAAGATTAAGCAGGCCAGCACAAAAATACCGATACTGTTTTCTCCGAATATGTCTTTGGGGGTTAACCTGGTGTTTAGATTGGTTAAGGAACTGGCAGAAAAGTTAACCCGAGAATACCAGGTGGATATTACTGAGGTCCATCATGTGCATAAGCTGGATGCCCCTTCAGGCACGGCCAAGCGGTTAATGGAAATAATTAAAGAGATGCCCGAGTGGGAAAATGAGCATATTAAGATAGATTCTATCCGTGAGGGTGAGATTGTCGGTGATCACCAGGTGCATTTCTCCAGTCCCGGGGATTCCATCATTATTAAGCACAGCGCCAAGACGCGAAATATTTTCGCTCAAGGCGCGCTGATCGCAGCCAAGTTTATTATCCAGCAAAAGCCCGGGCTCTATGATATGCAGGATGTCATTGGATGAGAATAGAAAAAGCAGATAGATTGCAGAAACTACCTCCATATCTTTTTGTGGAAATTGATAAAGCAAAGAGAAAAGCTAAAGAACAGGGTCGAGATATCATTGATTTGGGGGTGGGGGACCCGGACCAGCCGACACCCAGCCGGATAATAGAGAAACTCTATGCAGCGGCCCAGGATCCGGCGAATCACCATTATGCCTTAGACGCGGGGATGCCGATCTTAAGGGAGGCGATTGCCGGGTGGTATGCCAGGCGGTTTAACGTTACGCTGGATCCGGATACCGAGGTTTTGCCTTTGTTAGGCTCCAAAGAGGGTTTAGCGCATCTTCCGTTGGGGTTAATTAATCCGGGAGAGACAGTATTGGTTCCGGAGCCCGGTTATCCGCCATACCGTTCGGCAACTATTTTTGCCGGAGGCCGTCCGTATTATTTACCGCTGTTAGAGGAAAATAATTTTTTGCCCCAGCTGAATAAGATTAAGTCCAGCGCGCTGACTAAGGCAAAATTAATGTTTTTAAATTACCCCAATAACCCCACAGCAGCTACGGCAGAGGAAAAGTTTTTTCAGCAGGCAGTAAAGTTTGCCCAAAAGCATAAAATTGCCATCGCCCAGGATGCTGCCTATTCAGAGATTGCTTTTGACGGCTATCGGCCAATCAGTATACTGGAAATTGCCGGCGCAAAGGATGTAGCGGTAGAATTTCATTCTCTGTCCAAAACCTATAATATGGCCGGATGGCGCATCGGCTGGGTCTGCGGGGATCGTGAGATTATCGCTCATCTCGGCCAGGTCAAGGCGAATATTGATTCCGGTATCTTTCAGGCCATCCAAATTGCCGCAGTTACTGCACTAGATACTGCGGCAGGGGATTTACAAAACCTCGTTAAGCTTTATCAGCGCAGGCGTGATTTACTGTGTCAGGGTTTAAATTCTTTAGGTTGGAAAATAATCCCGCCACGAGCTACTTTCTATATTTGGGCAAAATTACCTCAAGGACACAGGGATTCCATCAAATTTGCCCAGACCCTGTTAAAACAAGCAGGTATTGTGGTTACGCCGGGTGTCGGATTTGGCCCCTCGGGTGAAGGCTATATCCGGATGGCCTTGACTGTTTCTGAAGGAAAATTAGAAGAGACAGTAGCCAGAATCAAAAAAATTATTTAATGGTAGAGTGTTATCTTGGACTTGGTTCGAATTTAGGCAAGCGTAGAGGCAATATTTTTCAAGCCTTAGCCTATCTGAAGCAAGATCCAGCTATTAAGGTGCTCAAGATTTCCTCGATTATTGAGACCAAACCGCAAGACTTAAGCCCCCAGCCAAAATTCCTTAATGCCGTGGCAAAAATAGAAACCAGCTATAATGCCCAAAAGCTGCTTAAGCGGCTTCAACAAATTGAAGTTAAATTGGGCAGACCATCGCCGCATCCCAAAAATCATCCCCGCAGCATCGACTTAGATATACTGTTTTATGGCGATTCGAAGATTGACGAAGAGAATTTAAAGATACCTCATCCGTTAATAGGACAGCGAGATTTTGTCGTACAACCTCTGCTCGAAGTGGCCCCAGAGCTTTTGGGGACACTTTCCCGATTGCAAAAAGGACACTTTCCCGATTAAGTTGCCACCAGGTGGGACTGTTTTTATGGAGATTATTTCTAGTATACAAGGAATGCAGGAATGGTCCAGAAGAATGCGCCGTCAG
>JAFGCM010000006.1 GCA_016932635.1 Candidatus Omnitrophota bacterium | reverse complement strand
CCCCGCCCCGGCCGACAATTAATACATCTACCCGGCCATAATCATTAAACTCATCAATGGCCCGGGCGATGTCTTTGGCTGAGCCCTGACCTTGTACATTGACCGGGTTTAAGATTATCTCCAGATTCGCAAACCGCCGATTGAGTACCTGCAAGATATCGCGAATCGCTGCTCCGGTGGGCGAGGTGACTATACCGATACGCTGCGGCAGAAAAGGCAGTGGCTTTTTGTGTTCCGGCTGAAACAACCCTTCCTGGTTCAGCCGCTGTTTTAGCTGCTCAAAGGCCAGCTGCAAAGCGCCGATGCCCTTAGGCTCGATTTTCTCAACATACAGTTGGTACTGTCCTCTTTTATTATACACACTAATTCTGCCAAAGCAAATAACCTGCAAGCCGTTATTCAGTTCAAATTTTAACTCCCGCTTGGCCCCCCGGAAAAGTACGGCCTGCAATACACTGTCCTGGTCTTTCAGGCTAAAATACATATGGCCGGAGGAGTGTTTGGTAAAATTGGAGGTTTCTCCCTCTACCCAAATTGCGGAAAAATTCTGCTCCAGAATTGAGCGCACGTTGCGCGTCAACTCGGAAACTGTATAGATATGCTTTTTCTCTGGCATTGGTCAGGATCTTTTACCCAAGATATGATTGACGATTTTTTCAATCCTTTTTTTATCTTCGTTTTTGATAGCAATAAAATTAATTCCGGTATCGTAGCGCGGCCCTTCACCTTGTTGTTGGGGCGGAATTTCTTTGACCCAGCTGACCTGGCCCTTAAACGTTTGGGTCTTGTCTTTGCCTTTTTGCCGAGAGAAAATTTCTTTGACCCAGCTGATCTTACCGCGGGAAAAGATATTGGCCAGGGTATCCATCAAGTCTATCTCTAAATCTACCTCGGTGGGCACCTCAATCTTGGTGTGAATAAGCACCCGCACCCCGCCCACGCCGATATCTTCGGTATGGGTAAGGATAGATAAAGCGGGAGAGGTGTTTTTGCGCAGGGTAATTAAACACGGATATTGCACCCGAGGAAATCGTCGTCTTTCTATACCATCCCACATGGTCGGCCTCCTCTAACTTCTCTTCTTCAGAATATGTGTTACTATAATTTCGATTCTGCGCTTGTCTTCAAGGTTAAGATTGGTAAATTTGATTCCGGTATCGTAGTGCCTCGGCCTTCCTGAGCCGGAACCAGCCAACTCTTCTGCCCGCCTAACTATCCCTTCTGCGAGTACGGGCGGCAGGGTGTCTTTCAAATCTATCTCTAATTCCACTTCGGCGAGCGCCTCGATTTTTCTGGGGATAACGACACGCACGCCGCCTAAGCTAATATTTTCTGTATGGGTAAGGATGGGTGGGCCCGGCGGGGTGCTGCTCTTTACTTTAATCAGGCACGGATATAACGCCCGCGGGCATTGCCGTCTATTTACGCCATCCCACATTTTTACCTTCCGGATTTAGAAATTGTCTTTTTTCTTCAACAAGTGTCTAATCACGTTTTGGATTCTGCGCCGCTGCGCTTCGCCAATGTCAATAATTTGAATTCCGGTATCGTAGCGCAAGGGTTTGCCCGATCCGCCTGCACTCAGCTCTTTAATGCGATTAACCCGGCCATGGATGTGTATTGCCGGCTGGGCATCCTTTAAATCTATCTCCAAATCCACTACGCTCATCAATTCGATTTTGTCGTTGATGATTACGCGGATGCCCACTACGCTGATATCCCCGGTATGCGTGAGGATAGCCTGCTGGGGTGGTGTGTTCTTGCGCACCGTAATTAAACACGGGTAGTCTACCCGGGGAAATTTACGCCTGTCTACCCCATCCCACATGGTCAACCTCCTTGATAAGAATTTAAATTACAACAGCTTCTCTTGTATTCTCTGAATAGACCTGGCCTTTCCGGTCTGTTCATCAATATCTATAATCACACCGTGTAATTGCACATCTTCCAAGGCCATCTCAAAGCGCACCGGCATCTGGGTGAGAAAGCGGGCCAAGATTTGCTCTTTCTTCCTGCCGATTACCGAATCGTACGGCCCGGTCATTCCTAAGTCCGTAATATAAGCGCTGCCCTGGGGCAATATTTTTTCATCGGCAGTCTGCACGTGAGTATGCGTGCCCACGACGGCGCTGACTGTTCCGTCCAGAAACCAACCCAGGGCCACCTTTTCGCTGGTGGCCTCGGCGTGGATATCGACTAAAATTATTTTGGTCTTTTGTTTGAGCTTTTCTACGGCTTGCCGGGCGCACTGAAAAGGGCAATCCAAAGTAGACATAAACACCCGGCCTTCTAAATTAATCACGCCCACATCAATGCCGTTCTTCGCCCGGACTAAACCATAACCTGTCCCGGGGGTATCCAGCGGATAATTCATCGGGCGCAAGACCCTGGTCTCGGTGCCCAGAATATCCATAATCTCTCTGCGTTTCCAGATATGGTCCCCGCTGGTAAGTAAGTCCAGGCCGTAACTAAACAAGTCCTGGGCCAGCTCTGGGGTAAGCCCGGAGCCGCCGGCGGCATTTTCGGCATTGGCTAAGGCCAGCGCAATCTTGTGTTGTTTGACCAACTTCGGCAAGAGCACCCGGATAGCTTCCCTGCCCGGTTTGCCGACTATATCTCCAATAAGCAATATTTTCATGTTTATTTCGCGTATTCGATGGCTCGTGTTTCCCGGATCACCGTCACTTTGATCTGGCCCGGATACTCCAAGCTTTCTTCAATCTTTTTACTTAAATCACGCGCTAAAACTGTGGCCTCGGCGTCAGTAATTTTGTTGGGCTGCACGATCACGCGGACTTCCCGGCCGGCCTGAATGGCATAGGCCTTCTCCACCCCTTTAAAGGAATCGGCTATCGACTCTAATTTCTCCAGGCGCTTCACATATGACTCCAGGGTTTCGCGTCTGGCCCCCGGACGGGTGGCGCTTACGGCGTCGGCTGCCTGGACCAGCACAGCTAACAGCGAGCGGGGTTCAACATCTTGATGGTGAGCGGCAATAGCATTAATTACTGTTTCACTTTCTCCGTATTTTTTGGCCAATTCCGATCCGATTTTAGCATGCGTGCCTTCCACCTCGTGGTCTACGGCCTTACCGAGGTCATGTAAAAGCCCAACCCGGCGGGCCAGGGTAAAGTCCATCCCCAGCTCCGAGGCCATCAGGCTCAAAATATAAGCCACCTCTTTGGAATGCTGCAGCACGTTCTGGCCAAAACTGGTTCTGTATTTGAGCCGGCCCAGAAGTTTAACTTCTTCCGGGTGCAGGCGGTGCACCTTAGTATCAAAGGCAGCGCGCTTGCCCTCTTCACGAATATTAGCCTCCATCTCCTGTTTTACCTTGGCCACTACTTCCTCAATCCGCGCCGGATGGATCCGGCCATCGGTAATTAATCTTTCCAGAGAAATGCGGGCTACTTCCCGTTTAACTAAATCAAAACCGGAAAGTGTAACCGCTTCCGGGGTATCGTCAACAATCACGTCTACACCGGTAGCTATTTCCAAAGCCCGGATATTTCTTCCTTCCCGGCCAATAATCCTGCCCTTCATCTCATCGTTGGGCAGGCTGACCACGCTCACCGTAGACTCGATGGTGTGGTCGGCGGCGCATCTCTGAATAGCCAGGCTAATGACTTCCCTGGCCTTTTTGTCGGCTGATTCTTTGGCCTCATCCTCGACGCGCCTAATCATTGCCGCGGCCTCCAGCCTAGCCTCGTTTTCCATTCTCTCTAAAAGAATCTTGCGGGCTGCCTCCGCAGTCAAACCGGAAACTTTCTGCAGCCTTTGCTTTTCCTCTTCAATTAAGCTGTTTAGCTCGCTGTCCTTAGTTTCCAGTCTTTTCTCGCGCGCGCCGATATTGCGCTCCCGGCCCTGCAGCTCTCTTTCTTTTCTCTCCAGAATATCTACCTTGCGGTCGATGTTCTCTTCTTTTTGCATCAAGCGCTTCTCTAAAGTAGACAGCTGAACCCTGGTCTCTTTAGTTTCTTTTTCAAACTCTGTCCTGGTCCGGTAAAGTAAATCTTTAGCCTCCAGGGTTGCTTCACGGCGGATATTTTCCGCCTCCTTGACTGCTGTCTGGTGAATCTCCCGGGCCTTGGTCTCGGCCACCTTAACTTTTCTTTCGGCAGCGTACTTACGAATGACGTAGCCTAAGATAAAAACCACCAGCCACGACAAAACAGCCAACGCTAGGATTTGTGTGGAATTGAGTTGCGTTATCATTGGAACCTCCCTAAAGAATTACGCAGCGATTACTTTGGTAACTGCGACATCGTGGGAGAAAACAGGTAGGCGCTTTAACACCTGGAACTGATAAGCCAGGCCGAAGCGTGGAATGTCATCAGGAAGACTTCCCAGAAATTTATCGTAATAACCCTTGCCCCGCCCCAAGCGGTTTCCTTGTCGGTCAAAGGCAATGCCCGGGACTAAAATTAAGTCGATGCGGGAAGGATCAATTACCCGAATATTTTTAGCTTTGGGCTGCAGGATTCCGTACGGTCCTGGTTGTAAGTCTTTCTGAATATTTTTGACAAGAGATACTGACATCCTCATTTTTCTCATCGATACCACGGGTACCAAAATTTTTTTACCAATTTTCTGGGCTCGAGCAATCATCTCGGCTGTCCCTACTTCTTCCTCGCGCGCCAGATAAAACATCACATATTTGGCTTTTTTAAATTCACTGGTTTGAAAAAGTTTCTTCTGGATCAAACGACTCTTGCGTAATCGCTGTGTATCATTTTGTTCAGTTAGTTTGCGTTTAATCTCCTTTCTAATTTCCTTTTTGGCGCGAGCAACCTGACATCGCTTAATTGTGCTGCTTGTACCTGTTTCGCATATTCGGTGTATAATCCGGTGGAAACAGGTACCATAAGGCCAAGGTTGTGCAACCATTCTACCATACTTTTGCGTAAAATGCAAAGTCATCTACTGGCCCGTACCTTGATAATCTCCAATTCCTGCTTGATCATTTCAAATTGCTTGATGATCTCGGCTTGGTTGGCTAAGATGGTGTCCAGTTTACGCATCAGCTGAGCGGTATCAATCTGGTTCTGTTGTTCGGTGTCTTGGCTGAAACCAACTTGTACAGCCAATGCAAAAAGGCATACTGCGATAATTAAAGCCGGAAAAATCTTCTTAGGCATGTCTACCCCCCTCTAATCTTATTTAAGTTCATATCCTCATTTGTCCGACCAACTGTTCGTCGGCCGGCTGGACTAAAATAGATTTTTTTTCTTGGGCGTCTTTGGACCAATAATCTACCCAGACCTGGTCCTGATCTTTGGCATTACTGTAACGGGCAGTAAGTCTGGCCGCGATGGTCAGTAAGTTCGCCTGGGCGCCATTATTGCGCGCAACTGTAATCGGCCCGGTAAAATCGCGCAGCTTTAAAAAGGTATCTTTGCGGCCGGCCAAGCCCATCAGCCTTTTATTCTCGGCCTCGTTTCTACCTACGATTATTTTGCCGCTACCCGGGCAATCCCGCCTGCCCTGGTTCTGGGGTGGCGGGCAGGCCCGCCTGCCCTGGTTCTGGGGTGGCGGGCAGGCCCGCCTGCCCTGGTT
>JAFGCM010000005.1 GCA_016932635.1 Candidatus Omnitrophota bacterium | reverse complement strand
TCGATAACCAGCTGGACCAGTGCGAATTAACTTTGAAAGACTTAGAGATCATTGCCGAGACCTTCTCGCGTATTTTAATGGGGATATTTCACTCGCGGATTGAATATGAAGAAACGGAAAAAGCCAGCAATCATAATCAGCATAAAGAATAGGCAGAAAAAAATAAACATCAATAAACAGGAAATAATCTCTGTAGCCAAACAGGTGCTCTTGATTAAAGGCAAGCAGCGGGCAGAATTAAGCATTTTATTGACTGGGAAAAGGCGCATCCGTTCATTAAATAAAAAATTCAGAAAAATCGATCGGGTAACCGATGTGCTGTCCTTTAGTCAGTTTGACCCCGAGATTATCGGAGATGTGGTAATTTGTCCGGAAATTGCCAAACAACAGCTCAAGCTGTGCCTGATCCATGGCATTTTACATTTACTTGGTTCTGACGATGCAACTAAGAAAAACCGCTTAGACATGGAACAAGAACAGGCCCAGATCTTAACCAGGCTTCAGTAATGAAAAAGCAGAACATCATTCAAAGTTTTAATTCCGCCATCGAAGGTTTTATCTATGTAGTCAAGACGCAAAGGAATATGCGCCTGCATTTTTTGCTTGCGATCCTGGCGCTGGTATTGGCTATTTATCTTAATTTAGAAAAGCTGGAAATTTTGCTTTTATTAGTGACTATTTGTCTAGTATTGTTTGCCGAGATGCTCAATACGGCAATAGAGATTAATACCGATTTAATCAGCGATAGCTTTAATCCCCTAGTACGCATCGTCAAGGATATCTCTGCCGGATGTGTATTGGTGGCCTCGCTCAATGCCTTGATCGTCGGGTATCTGTTATTTTTCAGCCGCCCATGGGGACCCTTTGTCGAGGGTGGAATTTCTAAGATTAAATCTTCGCCTTGGCACATTACTTTAATCATTTTAATTTTAGTATTATTTCTTGTAATCTTAGGAAAAGTTATTTTTCACAAAGGCACTCCCTTACGCGGTGGGATGCCTTCTGGACACGCCGCGGTTGCCTTTGCTATCTGGGTGACAATTTCTTTTCTCACTACCAGCCACATTGCCATGGTCCTGGTGCTGGTGCTGGCGCTTTTGGTAGCCCGCTCCAGATTAAGCGGGGGAATTCATAGCATCTGGGAGGTGGCGGTAGGATGTGCCTTGGGGATTCTGGTACCGACTTTAATCTTTCAAATATTCAGGTAAGCTGATGCTAAAGAAAATTAAAAATGATTTTTTTGCCGGGATTTTAGTAATCCTGCCGCTGGTAATTACTGCTGCAGTATTTACCTTCCTGGTAGATAAGATTAACGAAAAGATTCTTAATCCGATGCTTGAAATTCTGGGAGTCAGCTTTTTTAATCCCTATTGGAATTATCTGGCCAAGGGCATCGGATTTATTATTTTAATTCTATCGATCATCATCATTGGCTGGGCGGCCAGACTAATTTTTTTACGTAGATTCTTTGGTTTCTGGGAAAAACTTTTGCTGCGCGTGCCGATGATGGGCAAGATCTATGCCACTATTAAGGAAATCAGTCAGGCTTTTTTGGGGCAGAGAAAGCAAATCTTTGAGCAGGTAGTCTTGGTTGAGTATCCGCGCAAAGGGATTTACTCCTTAGGATTTGTCACTGCTTCCGGCAGCAGGGAAATTCAAGAAAAAACCAAGGCGGATATAGTTTATGTTTTTTTACCGACCACCCCCAATCCCACCAACGGTTTTTTTCTGGTTGTCCCCAAGGAAGAAATCATCGGACTTGAGATCTCCGTAGCCGATGCCTTTAAGCTGATTGTTTCCGGAGGGACCTTTAGGCCTTACGAAAAATGAGCATACATAAGACCGAGGCCGTGGTTTTAAAAATTCATCCCTTCCGTGAAACTAGCTTGATCTTGCGGCTGTTCACCAAAGACTTTGGCAAAATTTACGGCTTGATTAAAGGTATCCGCAACCAACCGCAAAGATACGGGGGCTTGCCGCTGGTTTTTTCTAAAAGCCAGGTCGTCTTTTATGAAAAAACTAAACAGGATTTATTACTGGTTTCCCAGTTTGACACCCAGGAACAATTTTTACCTATCCGCCGAGATTTAGCAAAGACCACCTATGCGAATTATTTTGTCGAGCTTTTGGATACAGTAACCCAAGGCTATGACAAAAATGAAGCGCTATTTCAGCTGATCGTTAATACCCTAGAGGCCTGTTGCAATGAGCAACAAATTCAACAAATAGCGCGAATATTTGAAATTAGATTGTTAAACGCCTCGGGCTTTAAACCGCGTCTGGATGCCTGCGTTAACTGTCAGAGAAAAATTATTACCGACGGAAAATTTAGTTTTGTTTTAGGCGGAATTCTCTGCCGGCAGTGCCTGGATAAAGACTTAAAGGCGAAAGAGATATCGCAAGGCGCGCTTGCCTCGATTAACTATATAGAACAGGCAAGATGGCCCAAGGCCTTGCAGCTGAAAATGGGTCCTAAGACTATCAATCAGTTGGCGCAAATTTTAAGCAGCTTTTTGGATTTTCATTTAGACAAAGAAATTAGATCCCGAAAATTCTTGATTTAAAACCAACGCTGTGGTAAAATCCCTTTGCCTTACGGGACTGTCCCAAGCAGCAGCGAGAGTGATGCCAACATCTAAGCGCCAAAAGGAAGTTATGAAACCGACCATGGAAAAAATTGTTTCTTTATGCAAGCGGCGCGGCTTTATTTTTCCCGGCAGTGAACTTTATGGCGGATTAGCCAGCACCTGGGATTACGGCCCATTGGGAGTGGAATTAAAGCGCCATGTCAAGGCCGCCTGGTGGATGAGCCTGGTTTACGAACGCCCGGATATCGAAGGATTGGACGCGGCTATTTTAATGCATCCCCAAACTTGGCAGGCCTCCGGACACATCAAGAGTTTTTTTGATCTGTTGGTAGATTGTAAAAACTGTAAAAAGCGCTTTAAGCTGGAAGATTTAACCGAGGCCGGTGCCAAAAAAATGGAACAGGTGAAATGTCCTGATTGCGGCGGCTCATCCTTTACGCAAGAGCGGGCTTTCAACTTGATGTTTAAGACATTTTTGGGCGCCGTGGAAGACAGCAGTTCGCAGGTTTATTTACGCCCGGAAACTGCTCAAGGGATTTTCGTCAATTTTAGTAATGTGCTGAACACCCGGCATAAAAAACTGCCCCTGGGAATAGCCCAAATCGGTAAGGCCTTTCGCAATGAAGTAACTACCGGAAATTTTACCTTTCGCAGCCGGGAATTCGAGCAAATGGAGTTGGAGTATTTTGTCCATCCCGATCAAGCCCCCAAGTGGTACAAATACTGGGTCAAAGAAAGACTGGATTGGTATATCCGCCTGGGTATCAATCCCAAAAACTTAAGAGTCAGGGAACATAAAAAAGACGAGTTGGCGCATTACGCTAAGGCCTGTTCGGATATCGAATACAATTTTCCTTTTGGCTGGTCGGAGCTGGAGGGTATTGCTAACCGCGCTGATTTTGATTTGGTGCAGCATGCTCAAAGCAGCGGTAAAGACTTAAGCTATTTTGATGAAGACTCAAAAACAAAGATTATTCCTTATATTATTGAGCCCTCCGGGGGCGTGGATCGAGCAATGCTGGCCTTCCTAATTGATGCCTACCGCGAAGAAGAAGTGCGGGAAAGAAAAAGAGTCGTTTTAGGATTGGATAAACTTTTAGCGCCGATTAAGATAGCAGTGCTGCCGCTGTTAAAAAATAGGTTAGATGTTGTTCGCCTCGCCCAGGATTTAACGCAACAGCTGCGTGAGCAGCGCGCGGGTAGCTTGGGAAAAGTAGTTTATGACGATACTGCGGCCATTGGCCGATTGTATCGCCGGCAGGACGAAGTGGGAACACTTTACTGTGTCACTGTCGATGTTCAGTCATTAGAAGATAAAAAAGTGACTGTGCGGCATCGCGATACGATGCTGCAAGAACGAATCAGTGTAGATAAACTCAGAGAATACCTGCTAGAGAAATTAAAATAACGTTAGGGAGGACGCAAAGGGCAATGGCAAAAAAATATGTTTACTTCTTTGGTGGAAAAAAGGCAGATGGAAACGAAAGTATGAAAAATCTCCTAGGCGGCAAAGGCGCTAATCTGGCGGAAATGGCTGGACACATAGATTTGCGGCTGCCGGTCCCGCCGGGTTTTACGATTACTACCGATGTCTGCATATATTATTATCAAAATAAAAAGTGTTATCCTAAAGGGTTAAAAGAAGAAGTGCACAAGGCGCTAAACAAAGTAGAAGACTTAATGGGCAGAAAATTTGGGGATGCAAATAACCCTTTGCTCGTTTCGGTGCGCTCGGGCGCCCGGCGCTCGATGCCCGGTATGATGGAGACAGTGCTCAATGTCGGATTAACCGAACAGACTATCCCCGGCTTAATCAAACAAAGCGGCGGCAATAAACGCTTTGTCTATGATGCCTATCGCCGACTGATTATGATGTATTCTGATGTAGTGATGGAAAAGGCTGCCGACATTGAACCTAAAGAGGATTGGGGCATTCGCAAACAACTGGAAAGACTAATGTTCCAGATGAAGAATGAAAAGAAATATCAAAGTGATACCGATTTAACAGCCGATGACTTGAAAAAACTTTGTAATCTTTTTAAGGCCAAGGTAAAAGAGGTATTAAAGAAGGAGTTTCCCGACGATCCTATCCAGCAGTTATGGGGCGGTATCGGGGCCGTATTTTCCTCCTGGAACGGAAAACGGGCAGTAAGTTACAGAAGAATCGAAGGCATACCTGATCAGTGGGGCACAGCGGTTAATGTCCAAACCATGGTATTTGGAAACATGGGCACTGATTCCGCTACGGGAGTAGCCTTTACACGTAATCCGGGAAACGGTGAAAACGATTTTTACGGCGAATATTTGATTAACGCCCAAGGGGAAGATGTAGTCGCCGGAATCCGCACCCCGGCCCCGATCAACGGCTATTCAAAGTCCGAGCATAATAAAAAGTTGTTGACCTTAGAAAAGGCGATGCCGAAAATCTACCAGGAACTGTTCGCCTATCAAAGGCGTTTAGAAAAACATTACCGCGATATGCAGGATATTGAGTTTACCATAGAAAAAGGGCGGCTATTTATGCTCCAATGCCGCGTGGGAAAGCGTAATGGCCCGGCGGCGCTGCGCATGGCTATGGATATGGTTAAAGAGAAACTGATTTCCAAGAAAGAAGCAATAATGCGCGTTGCCCCGGCGCAATTAGATGAACTATTGCATCCGATCATTGACCCCCAGGCGGAGCTCGCCCAGCGGCCTTTAGCCAAGGGCCTGCCGGCCGGTCCGGGCGGAGCCAGCGGCCAGATAGTATTTAGCGCTTGCGATGCCGTAGAATGGGCCAAACAAGGCAAAAAAGTGATTCTGGTCCGCGAAGAAACCAACCCTGAAGACGTAGAAGGTATGCGCGTGGCCCAGGCTATCTTAACTGCCCGCGGCGGGATGACCTCGCATGCCGCCTTAGTTGCCCGCGGCTGGGGAAAGTGCTGCATTGTCGGTTGTACTACGCTGCAAATTGACCGCACCAAGAAGCGCCTGCAAATAGACGGCAAGGTGTTTCAAGAAGGCGACTGGTTCACGCTCAACGGCAGTAAAGGTAATCTCTATATAGGACAATTAACGATGATGGACGCAGCTGAGGAAAATAAGCTCTTAAACGATTTCTTGGAGATTTGCGATACGCTTAAAAAGCTGGGTATCCGCACCAATGCCGATACGCCCGAGGATGCCCAAAAAGCCCGGCAATTTGGCGCCGCGGGCATTGGGTTGTTTAGGACCGAACATATGTTTTACGGTAAAGGTTCGGAAGAACCGTTATTTAGGCTGCGCAAGATGATTGTCTCTAAGTCCGAACAAGAAAGACAGCAGGCGCTCAATGAGCTGTTTCCTTATGTAAAAAAAGATATCAAAGGAACTTTGGCGGCAATGGACACTTTGCCGGTAGTAATCCGTTTGCTCGATCCGCCGCTGCATGAATTTGTGCCGCGCGAACAGGCGAAGCTCGAGGAATTAGCCGGCGACTTAAGCATCTCTTTAGATGAACTGGCTAAACGGGCACAGCTATTGCATGAATCCAATCCAATGATGGGACATCGCGGCGTGCGCCTGGGAGTTACGTACCCCCAAGTAAGCACAATGCAGATCCGCGCTATCTTTGAGGCAGCAGCCGAACTGATCAAAGAAGGAAAAGATCCCTATCCTGAAATAATGATCCCGGTGGTTTGCGATGTCAAGGAATTAGACTCTCAATTTGCTATTGCTCAGGAAACTTACAAAAAAGTTTTGGAAAAATATAAATTAAAGAAAATCAGACATCAGTTCGGGACAATGATTGAGATTCCCCGGGCGGCGCTGGTAGCCGATAAAATTGCTCAAGCAGCCGAATTCTTCTCCTTCGGCACCAATGATTTGACCCAGATGGGCTTTGGTTTTTCGCGTGATGATATCGGCGGATTCTTACCCGAATACTTAAAAAAAGGCATCTTGGCCGATGACCCCTTCCAGACTATTGACCAGGAAGGTATCGGCGAGCTGATAAAAATCGCTATTCAGCGCGGCCGAAAAACCCGTCGGGGTTTGGAAGTGGGTATTTGCGGTGAGCATGGGGGAGATGCGCGTTCAGTGGAATTTTGCCATCGGGTGGGTATGGATTATGTCAGCTGCTCGCCGTATCGGGTGCCGATTGCCCGTTTAGCCGCGGCCCAAGCCGCCATTCGAGATAAATAATATGGAAGCGTTAAAAGTTTATCTAAGAGATATTAAAAAAGTTGCTCTTTTGACTGCAGAAGAAGAAAAGGAACTAGCCTGCAAGGTCAGGTCAGGCGATTTGGAAGCCCGGCTAAAAATGATTAAAGCTAATCTGCGCCTGGTAGTAAATATTGCCAAAAGATACTCTCATTTTGGCGTACCCCTGACTGACTTAATTGAAGAGGGGAATATGGGCTTGATGAAGGCGGTAAGTATGTATAATCCCGATCAGCGCTTTCGTTTTTCAACTTATGCCGCTTACTGGATCAGGCAATATATTACCCGCGCTTTAGCCAACCAGGCCAAGACGGTAAGAATTCCGGTATATATGGTCGAGGCTATCTCCAAATGGAAAAAAGTGGTGGAGCAGTTGACTCAAAAGTTAGGCCGGCGCCCCAGATTAAAAGAAGTGGCCCAGGCAATGAAAACATCAATTAAGAAAATCCGGCAAATCCGCGGTATCATCACCCGGACCACTTCCTTAGAAACCCCTGTAGGAAAAGACGGCACTGGTCAATTTGTCGACTTGATCGCTGATGAATCCAGCGCCTCGGCTCCAGGTGAAATCAGTCAGCTCCTGCGTCATGAAAGAGTCCAGGAGCTTCTGGAAAGAATGAACCCCAGGGAAAAAGAAGTATTGAGTTTAAGATACGGTTTAACCGACGGCAACGCCTATACCTTAAATGAGATTGCCCAAAAATTTAAAATTACCCGCGAGCGCGTCAGGCAAATAGAAAATACGGCGATGCTCAAACTAAGGAATTATATCAAGGCTAAAGAAAAGGAAGAATTTAGTTCGTAGTTCGGAGTTGGGAGTTCGGAGTTTTAATTGTTGTTAATAGACATAGACTACGAACTAAAACAAGGGAGTAAAGTCAGGATGGAGAATAAGATTGTTGACGAATTAAAAAATTCAATTAGGAGTATTCCGGATTTTCCCAAGCCAGGAATTCTGTTTCGCGATATTACCACTCTTTTAAAAGACGGCAATAAGTTTAAGGACGCCGTGGAAATTATTGCCCAGCAGTATCTGGAGAAAAAGATTGATAAAGTTGTGGCGGTTGAAGCGCGGGGTTTTATTTTTGGGGCAGCTATAGCTTATAAATTAGGCGCAGGTTTTGTGCCGGTAAGAAAAAAGGGGAAATTGCCGGCTAAGACGCAACAAGTGAGTTACGACTTAGAATACGGCACGGATACTTTACAAATTCACTGCGATGCCATTGAGCCTAAGGATAAGGTGCTAATTGTCGACGACCTATTGGCTACAGGAGGCACAGCCAAGGCCGCATGCGAACTAATCGAAAAGTCCAAAGCAGAAATTACCGGGATTGAATTTTTGATTGAACTGGTAGCCTTAAAAGGCAAAGAAAAGTTAAAGGGCTATCCGGTAAACTCAATTATCAAATTCTGAAGTACATTATCATTGAATAATTAGCTAAATTACAAATTACCTGCCTTGCCGGCAGGCAGGCAATAAACAAATTACAAACAATATACAACACCAAAAATTACAATAAACAAAACTTCCGCGTTTTACCATCGATGTGTTTGTATATTGGAATTTGTATATTGTAAATTTACACATAATTTACAATTTCCAGATTGCCCCTGTAGCTCAGACGGATAGAGCGAGGGCGTCCTAAGCCCTGCGTCGGGGGTTCGACTCCTCCCAGGGGCGCCAGATTATTTGCTACTTCAGGAACATCTATAGGAGTCGAAGTGAGCGAGCAAAAAAACTCTTGACAGGTTATAGGGCGCAAGTTGTATAATATAATAAAATGAAGACCTACGGATTAAAGTCAGTTTTAATTGTAGTTTTGTTTTTTCTCGCTGCCGGATGCGCCAGCACAAGCGAAAAAAGCCCAACTGGCTTGGTCAGCGCAGAAGCAGATTTTTCCCATTCTACGCTGGCAGTTACCGCAAATTTGCGCTTTGATGATTTGCCTGTACCGGTTGGCTTTAAATTAGTGCAAGATAAATCCTTTGTTTTTCAAACCGAAAATACGCGTGTTGCGCTCCTAAAATATACCGGCCGGGCCAGCCTGGCTGATTTGATTGAATTCTATAAGGAGCAAATGCTCACCTTTAATTGGCAGCTGTTGAATATAGTAGAATATGAGCGCACAGTGCTTAATTTTGAACGGCCCAGCCAAAGCTGTATAGTGACTATAGAGTCTCAAGGCGCCAAGAAGAAGATTTTGACTGTTTCTCTTGCACCCAAGGCCAAAGGCACGCTTGAAGGCAAAAACCCTAAGAATAAGTAAGTTTAGGTAAAAATAGTTAAAAAAATACTTGACAAATATATTTGACTGTGTTATACTTTTTTCAAGTTAGTTTCTCTTGTATATACCACCATAGGTAGCTTAAATCAAAGTGGGAAAGGAGGGGGAGGACATCGGATTCAACTTTAGGTTATCACAATTATGGTGATATATTATATAAAAGGTAAATCTCTAGGGTTGAAACCTAGTTGAAGCAATATTGAAAATTGAATTACTTTAAAAGGAGGAAATTTAAATGAGTAAAAAAATCGCCTTGTTTTGCGCTTTAGTAGGCGCGCTGGTTCTCGTAGCCAGCCCGGCTTTTGCTGAAGTCCAAAACATCAAGGTTTCTGGCGACATTCAAGCAATGGCTGTGCACCGCAACAACTATGACTTGGAAGACGGCCGCAACCTCATCTCTGACATCGCTAAATTTCCCAGCAACTATCCAGCAGAAGATAATGACTCCTTTCTAATGTCCATAGCGAGATTGAGAATTGATGCCGACCTCACTGACAATGTTGCGGCGTGCGTAAGATTGGCCAACGTAAGAGAATGGGATGCTGATACGTTTAATACTGCTGCTGGAGGTGACACCGCTAATATTATTTTGGACTTGGCCAGTATTACTTTAAAGGAGATGCTTTATTCTCCTTTAACGTTAATTATCGGCCGCCAGGAACTAATGTATGGTAACGGTTTGATTGTAGGTTACGGCCTATACCAGGACCCTAACAATAGCATTGAATATAATGATTTAAGCCCATTGCACGGATACGATGCTGTGCAGGCTATCCTGGATTATGATCCTTGGACGTTAAATTTGCTGATGGCCAAAATGAATGAGGACGATGAGGATGCATTGGATACCGTTAACACCGGAGGCGCTACTGACGGCCAAGACAGGGATACCGACACCGACCTTTACGGCGCCAATCTTGGTTACAAGTTTGACCAATATGACGCTGAAATGGAAGGCTACTGCTTCTACGAGGTTGACCAGAACTACAATTTGAGTTTTCGCGACATTTCCAATACTACGTTAAACACCTACGACGAAAACAAGTTCTGGACCATTGGCCTAAGGGGTAGTGTAGTGCCTATGGAAAACCTGACTTTAGGCGGCGAAATTGCTGGTCAGTTTGGCGAGATGCTTGACTCCAACGCAGCATGCGCTTCCGGAGAGGCAAAAAGAGACCGCGAGGCAATGTTAGCATATGCCTCCGGTAAATACAATTTTGCCGATGTCAGGTTTAATCCTGTGGTAGGATTGGAATACCTGTATGCTTCCGGAGAGGAAGTTGACAATGTCCCTAGTGCAGAAACTCAGGACATGGGTGATTTTGAGGCTTGGCATCCGGTTTACCGCGGAAAGGTAATGGGAACTATTCGTGACTGCCTGGAAACACTCTACACAACAAATGATCCAGCGGATACTGCTGGTTTCACCAACCAGCATACCATCAAGGCCAAAGGCTCTTTAGACTTAGGCGAGTTGGTTGACGGCTTAAGTCTGAACTTGGCATATCTGCATTATTGGTTTGCTGAAGCACCATCTCCTAATGCAGACGATGATGTCGGCGATGAAATCAATATGACTCTTACCTATAATTACACCGAAGATGTTCAGTTTCTCTTAGACGGCGCCTGGTTCATTCCCGGCGACTATTATGATGACGTCCATAGTTATCAGGCAATGGCCGGAGGAGGAATAACCGCTGAAGGAGTAGCCAACGCTGTCACCCTTCGCCCATCTAACGACACTGCTGTTTCCATCATTGGTTCCTGCAAGGTTAGTTTCTAAGCAACAAAGGTTAGTTTTGACCCCTGGGGGTTAATACCCCCAGGGGTTTTTTTATGTCCAGCTTTATAGGAATAAATAGCTTGCAAAATTAGCTTAACTATGATATAAAAATTTACAGCATGCCTTTATTTAAAAATAAAGAAAGTAAAAAACGTCTGGAGCGGTGGTTTGGCCGGCAATGGTTCAATTTAGTCGCTTTTTTAACGCGATTTTTAACCTTGGGCCGGGCAAAGACCTTCGGCCGCATCCTGGGAAAGATGGCTTTTTATCTTGTGGTGCGCCATCGCCGGGCAGCCCTGCGCAATATCCAGCTGATTTACGGTAAAGAAAAATCCAAACAAGAACTGCGGGAGATGATTCGCCGCACGTTTATTCGCGCTTCCTGTTTTGGCTGGGAAGCGCTTTATCTTTACTCCCGCGACTTAACTGGCGCTTATGCAGAAGATTTAGTAAAAAAAGTGGAAGGCATCGAGCAGTTAGAAAAAGCTGTCGCTCGCGGAAAGGGCGTCATCGGCCTAGGCGCGCATTTAGGAAACTTTCTGCTTTTAGGCAGAAAGTTGACTTCCCTGGGTTTTCCCAATACAGCCATCATGCGCCAAATGAAAGACGGAAAATTAGAAGATATGCTGGTTGAGATGCGTTCAAAATTCGGCCAGCGCTGCATACCCAAGCTTCCGGTTTCCCGGGCGATTGAGGAAAGCATTGCCTGGCTGCGGGAAGGCAAGGTATTAATTCTCTATATGGACCAGCGGGCAGGGCGGGGCGTCAAAGTGGACTTTATGGGCATTCCTACTTTTACCCCTACGGGCGCAGCGGTGTTCGCCTTAAAAACCGGCGCCGCGGTTTTACCGATTGTCAACGTTCAGGATCAAAACGGTTTTTACAAATTGATTATCGGCGAAGAAATGACAGTTACAAAAACAGGCGACCAAAAAAAAGATATCATGGAAAACACTCTGCGATTTAATCAGGCGATCGAAAAATATATCCGTTTATTTCCGGATCAATGGTTCTGGTTCCATAACCGCTGGAAAGGGGAAAGATAAATGAAGGCGATTTGGTTTTTGGTCTCATTTTCTCTTCCCTTTCTCTTAAGTTGCACAGGCAGGGCAGAATATAATCTGGCGACCGAAGAAGAGGAGCATCTGTTATTCAGCACCGAAAGCGAAATAAAGTTAGGGCGCTCTTTAGCCCGGCAAGTGGAAAGTAAATTTAAGATTTGTAAAGACGCTCAAATCCAGAAACGCGTTGGAGAAATTGGAAAGAAGCTGGTTGATGCCTGCGACCGTAAAGATATTTCTTATTCTTTTACGGCGTTAGAAGATGAAAAAGTCAATGCCTTTGCCCTGCCTGGCGGTTATATCTATATCAATACAGGAGCCCTGGAGAAAGCTGATTCGGATGATGAAATCGCCGGTGTCCTGGCGCACGAAATTGGCCATATCACTGCCCGGCACAGTATGAAGCGGTTACAGGCCTCGCTGGGATATAACCTGATCAGCATCCTGGCCATAGCCGCCGCCAAAGACGCCCGCTATAAACGGGGAGCGGATTTGGCCTTTGATCAGATTATGCTGGGCTACTCCAGAGAAGATGAGTTTATGGCTGACCGTTTAGCGATCAAATACTTAAAAAAGTCGCAATATGATGCCCAGGCCGTAGTCAGCTTTTTAGAGAAATTAAGGCAAATAGAAAAAGAGGCCCCGCTTAAGCCTCTGGTGGCCAGATATTACAGGAGCCATCCTTATCTTCCTGAACGCATCAGCTCAGCCAAACAGGAGCTATACGGAAAAATGGATTTTACAGACTATATCAATAAATGAGAGGAGGGGGATATGTTTTTCGGCCTGTTTAGAAAAAGCGTCAAAATGGTAAAGGTAAAAAGAAAAGCTAAACCCAAAAAGACCAAGCATGTCAAGACCAAGATTAAGAAAAAACAAGTAAAAATCAAGAAGGCAACCCCACAGCTATTAGGTGAAGTTACCCATTACTTTCCCCATGTCAAAGCCGGCGTGATCATGATTGCCAAGGGCACAATTTCCTTAGGCGATACCGTTTATATCAAAGGCCACACTACCGAATTTAAGCAAAAGGTCAGCTCCATGCAAATTGATAACCAGACTATTAACCAGGCCAAAAAAGGCCAAGAAGTCGGCCTTTCAGTCAAGTCGCGCGTCCGTCATCATGACAGAGTCTATAAACTAAATGAGAGCTAGCCCTCAGGCGGCAAAATTCTCCTGGGCCTTATACGACCTGGCCAATTCCATCTTTTCCATGAACATCATCTCCCTCTACTTTGTGCTTTGGCTAACCATTGATAAAAAATGCCCGGAATTATACTACAGTTTAACCTTGGGCGGTTCTTTATTCCTAGCCGCTATATTTGTACCCATCTTAGGGGAAATTTCAGACCGCTTAAAGAAAAGAATACCTTTTTTGTTTGGTTTTACCCTGGGCTGCGTTATCTTTACTGCCTGCCTAGGGCTGATTAAAGGAGTGGGGCTCGCCTTATTTTTATTTTTCTTAGCCAATTTCTGCTACCAAACCTGCGGAGTAATCTATAATTCACTGCTGGTACAAGTCAGCACGCCGCAGACTTTAGGCCGGACCTCTGGATTAGGAGTCAGCCTTGGCTACCTGGGCTCAATCTTAGGCCTGTTTCTGGTTAAACCGTTTCTTGACTTAAGCACAAGACAAGCCACCTTCATTCCCAGCGCGATACTTTTTTTTATTTTCGCCCTGCCGGCCTTCATTTTTATTAAAGACCCGCCGCATCCGCATCCGGCCCGGATGGAAATAGACATAAAAAATACCTGCTCAAGATTGTTCAAAGGCTTATCGGCAATTCGCCAAGACCGTTCGCTGTTTAAATTTTTAACTGCGGGCTTCTTCTCTTTAAACGCGGTAAACACAGTTATTATTTTTATGAGTGTCTATCTGAAAAGAGTAATCTATGCTACTGATACGGAAATTATTTATTTTATGTCGGTTTCGATTCTCTTTGCCATAGCCGGCTCTTTTTTATTTGGTTATCTCACCGATCGTTTAGGTTCCAGGGATAGTTTAAATTTAGCAATCAAGCTTTGGTGCCTAAGCATCTTCTTGGCGATTATCGCTATATCTAAATGGATGTTTTGGCTGATTGGGCCCTTGGTCGGAATCTGTTTGGGTGCCACCTGGGTATCCATCCGGACCATGTTGATTGAACTCGTCCCTAAGGAAAAAATCGGGCGGATGTTTGGGCTATTTGGCCTGGTGGCAAGGTGTTCGGCTATCTTGGGTCCTATCTTTTGGGGGATTATTGTTTGGACTTTTAGCGACTTGGGAAATCTCAAATATAGATTAGCGCTGTTTTTAGTTTTTTTATTTATGCTGACGGGGTATATCTTGTTTCAGAAGGTGGCTGACCCGCGTAAAGTTGAGGCTTGAAAACTATCTGCAAATATGGTAGAATTACCCTTGTCTAATCAAGAAAGGAATTAACCGCAATGAAATTAAAGAGTTTTCTTTTGGGGATCGGTTTTGATGCCCGGGACGGACACAAGCGCTTAAGCCGCGGAAAAAACTTTTTTATCTTGGGCGGTTCCAAGCATAGCCACCAGTCGATGCAGGAAAGCTGTATTAAATTTAACGAAGAATTAAATAAAAGAAAAAAGCGTTTGGACGATATATCGCATCAAGAATTTTACGATATCGCCCAGAAAATCGGTTTAAAACCTGCGGCAACTGAAGAGGAACATAAGTAAATGGCAGAAAAACAAAGAATAAGACCGGTCGTAAGTAACACCTTTAAACTTTGGCTGGTGAGCATTATCTTCTTCCTGACCTTTTTCCATCTTTATTCTTTATATCGTTATCCGCAGATTAATATTGTATCTAACGAAATCTTATTGGGAACGGTCTTGGTTCTGGTAGGCTACCTTTGGATTCAGGAATTACGAGACCGGCAGAGGTTGGAAATCATCAATTGGACTTTAGTCAAGGCCCAAGAACAGCTGGAGCGCGCAGAAATTGACACTATCACGACTTTAATACTGACTGAAGAAGCCAAAGACCCCTATGTGCGTGGACATTCAAAAAGAGTTACCAAATGCGCTGTGGAGATTGCCAAAGAGTTAGGGCTATCCGAGGAAGAACAAAAAACCATTGAGCGCGCCGGGATATTACACGACATCGGCAAGATTGGCATCAGCGATAATATCTTAGGAAAGCCCGATAAACTTAACGAAGAAGAATGGAAGGTGCTCAAGAAACATCCGCGCCGGGCCGCAGAGATACTTGAGCCACTCAAGTTCCTCGCAGAAGAAAAAGAAATGATTTGTCACCACCACGAAAGATATGACGGCCAGGGCTATCCCGACGGGCTTAAGGATGATGAAATACCGCTGGGCGCCAGGATTATAGCGGTAGCCGATACTTTTGATGCAATGAATTCCGAACGGCCATACAGAAAACCTCTGCCGGAGGACGTGATTATTGCAGAATTAAAGAATGTCTCCGGCAGCCAGCTTGATCCGCAGATTGTAATTACCTTTCTTGCTCTTTTGAAGAACAAACCCAGTCTTTGGGAAAAGGATTAATGAATAAAATCCACCCCACGGCAATTATTGACCGCAAGGCAAAACTTGGCGCAGACACAGAAATCGGCCCCTATGTAATAGTGGAAGCAGAGGTGCAAATTGGGCATAATGTAAAAATCTCTGCTCACGCCCAAATTTTAAGAGCTACCTCCATTGGCGATGACTGCCAAATTCATACCGGCTCAATCATCGGCGGCTGGCCGCAAATCCGAGGCCAGGCTATGAATACCGTCGGAAACTTGACGATCGGAAAGAGAAATGTTTTGCGGGAATATGTCACTGTGCATCGTTCCAAGTTTGCCGGAAAGTCCACGCTGATCGGTGATGACAATTATTTTATGGCCTTTTCCCATATCGCCCATGACTCGACTATCGCAAATCAAGTAACAATCTGCAATGGCGCGCTGATTGCCGGACATGTAACTGTCGAAGACTACGCCTTTATTTCCGGAAACGTTACCGTGCATCAATTTTGCCGAATAGGCAAACTCTCCATGGTTGGGGGCCTTTCCCGCGTAGCCAAGGATGTCCCTCCCTATATGCTGGTTAAGGGCGATTCCGCGGTTTGGGCAGTAAATTCTGTGGGCTTAAGGAGGGCCAATGTATCCATTCAGGCCCGCCGGGAAATCAAACAGGCCTTTAGGCTGCTTTATAAATCAGGACTGAATGTGCAACAGGCACTGAGCGAACTGCAAAATAAAACTGATTCGGCCGAGATTAAATATTTAATTAATTTCATCGAACATTCACAGCGCGGAATCTGCGCGTATAAATCACCTAGTTTGCGGGAGAGAATTTTTTTAAGCGCGCCGATAATTAACTTGATTCAGATACCGGCATATCGTTTGTTTCAAGAAAACCGCAAACAACAAAAGGCACTGGTATGAAAATACTTAAACGGGCTAAACTCTTTTTGGTATTTTTCTTAATTTCGATATTGCTCGTGGCCGGTTTGCGCAATGTATTTTGTAGATTGGTACTTGTTGGCTTAACAGCCAAGGCTACAGGTTTAAGGCTATCGGTTAAGCATTTAAATCTAGACATCTTGCGTAGCGGACTCTATTTAAAAGATATCACTCTGCTTAATCCGCCTGGGTTTAAGCCGCCAGTTTTGGCTCAGGCAGAAGAAATAACGTTCAAATATCGCCCGGGTAGCTTGCTTAGAGGCAGATTATATTTTTCTGAAGCCAAAATAAAAATTAATGAAATCAATATTATTAGAAACGAGCAAGGTGCCTCTAATGTAGCTTCCCTAAAAAGAAGAAAGGCTATAGCGCCTAAACCAACTCCGACAACCAAACCGCAAGAACCAACGCCGCCGGCCCCAGAGCAAAAGAGAATTCAAACCCTACAAGAGAAAAGACCAAGGCTGCTCATTGAACGCCTGGAACTTTCCCTGGCGAAGGTAACTTATCTGGATTATCAAGCCGGCGTGGGTGAGCCGGCAGCAGTAATTTTTACGAGCAAAGAGCCATTTGTTTTCCATAATGTCAGTGATTGGGGCGCTGTGGTCAGCTCCGTATCGGCAGAAGGCGGGTTTAAGTATCTGCTCAATAATCTGCTCGGGGCAATGCCTAAAGACCTGATTAAAAATGCCGGAGAGTCTATTAAAAATAAAATTGAAGGCATTTTACCCAAGGTCATTAAAAAGTAACTTTGAAAATGGCGCAAATCAAAGAAAGAAGAAGACACCACAGGATCGACGTCAATCTACCGATTACAGTAGCATATCAGCAGAAAATAATAAGCAGTAATACTAAAAATATTAGCATCTTGGGTACCTACATCGAAAGCAACCAGGAAATTACCCGAGGGATGAGCTTAGATATTTGTTTAACTCTTCCTAAAGAAGATCTTAAGAGGCGCAAAAGTAAACAAATTAACTGTCAAGGTATTGTCTTTAGGACACAACCATTAACGTCAGCAGGGCCTAAGAGTCGATATGGGATCGGGATTTTCTTCCGTTCGTTTCTTAAAAAAGGTGAAAAAGAATTATTGCGCTATATCAATTATGCGTTAGAGCAAGAGCGAAAAATAGGAAAAATTATTATAAAAAAAAGAAACAAGCGCAAACTGTTAAAGCAGAAAGGGGGAAAGTAATGAAGGCTCAAGTTGATGCTGAGCTCTGCGTAGGTTGTGGATTATGCGCAGACAGCTGCCCAGAGGCCTTTGTAATGAAGGAAGATAAGGCTGTGGCTAAAGTCAATCCGATACCCGAGGGTTCTGAAGATTGCTGCCGGAAAGCCAAGGACGACTGTCCGGTTGAGGCAATTATCATTGAAGGATAACAGTTTAATATGCAAGCAATCAAGTTGTTGTTAATTGTTGTTAGTGCATCTTGTGTTTTAGTTGGCTGCTCAACAGTCAGAGTACAAGCTCAAAGCAAAACACTTATCAGAAATAGGCTGGCAGTTATTTCTTCCGGAGAATTAAAGGGAATGAGTAAAGTAGAGGTAATTGAGAAAATTGGTGAGCCATTAGCTATTTCCGAATCGCAGGTTTCTGAATGTTGGTATTACGCCCAGCCTCAGCCAATCTGGATTTGGTTTAAAGATAATCAGGTTGACCATTGGGACGTTGAGTAAGTTGGTAGCTTATAGTAGGGAGGTGAAAAATGGCAAAACAAAAGATTGATATCCAAAAAGAGGTAACTAAAATTTGGCGGGAAGCTAAAGAGAACCTTAAGACTTTAGGTCAGCGGGCGTTTAAAATTGCCCAAAAAGGGGAAAAAGAGGTGGTGCGGGCTTCAAAGATAGGCAAGCTGCAGCTAGACATCGTCAGCCTGAATTTAAAAAAGGAGAACATATATCGGCAAATAGGTAAAAAGGCCTATGAGATCTATGCTAAAAAAGCTGAAATAACCTCTGATCAGCTGGCCGCCTCTTTTAATCAGTTGGATAAAACCAACCACCAGATTAAGAGCAAAAAGGCGCAAATCGCCAAACAAAAGAAGGGCTAGGGGGGGAATATTGAAAAGGCTGATTATTGGTCTGATGCTATTATCTTTTATTTTAAGCGGCTGCGCCAATCTTGGCGGTCTGCTTAGTTTAGGAGCTGCCGGATACGGCATTTACCGCGCGATAAAAAATAAGTAATAACGAAGTGCCTTGCTCAAGATGCAGAAGTTAAATAATCGGGCCCTGCTCAGGCGCTGTATCAAAAGCGATAAAGCTGCCTGGGATGAGTTTGTGCAACGCTTCTCCAAGCTTGTCTATTGGGCAATCAGAAAAAAATTAAGTCAGATTCCCTACCATTACAGCCAACCAGACATCGAAGACATCTTTCAGAATATATTTGTGTTATTATGGGAAAAAGGCAAGTTACGCCAAATCAAAAATAGGGACAACATCTCTGCTTGGATAGTAATGGTCGCGGCAAATTGCGTGCGTAATTATTTTAGAAATAAAAGGGATGAATTTGTGGATATAGGGTCTTTTGATTGCAGCTCTGGTGAGAAGCTTGAGCAAAAGCAGCTTAACGATATATTAGGAGAGGCTCTTAGTCATCTCAGCGCGCGGGAACGCATCGTTTTAAAATTAAACTACTTGCATCAGAAAACTCATCAAGAGATTGCCGCTATCTTAAAAATGCCGACGAACACTGTCTCTAGCCTGGTGAAAAGGGCAAAAGAAAAGTTAAGGCAAAAATTAGCAGCAGTTGGCTGGCAAAATTTTTAAAAATTTTTTGCAAGAATTTGCCCCCTGACTGTGTCTTATATAAGTGAGGGCTGATAAAAGTAAATTATATGGACAATAAAGAAAATAATATTGATAGCTTGATTAAAAGGTATTTAGAGAGCACAATGCTTAAAGAGAAGGCTTCATCCCCACAAACGTGCCCCAGCGAGCTTCAGTTATGCGATTATTTAGAAAATCGCCTTGATCAAGAGCAAGAAAATCGGCTTCTTGAGCATCTGGCTGACTGCAAACACTGCCTGGCTCTTTTGGAGCTGGCCCAAAGCCAACCCAAAGAGATAACCGAAGAACCTGCCAGTGAGCTAATTGCCCGCGCCCAAAATATTGTGCAAGGTAGGCCAGAAAAAACTGTTCTAAGTTATAAATGGCCGATTTTAGCCGGGATTTCTTTTATCCTTTCCTTTACGCTATCCAGATATTTTCTGCAGTTTCTCACCCTGGCGCTTGTCTTCAGTATCAAGTGGATTTTTGATACCGGAAGCACCCGCACCCTGATTATGATCTATGAGGCCTGGCGCAAGAAGGACTCAAACACCGCCCAAAGAATCATCCAAGACCTCCGAAACAAAATCGAGCTAAGAAAATAATCCTGCCTTCCTTTTGGCTTAAGCAGACTGGCACAGCTATAGTTGTGCTGCTTGAGACAGTTTCCCAACTTCTGTTAATTATCGGGTGGAAACAGTCTCCATAAGGCTTAGGTTAAGCAGCCAATCAATTATTTTAAAATTTTTTGCAAGAATTTGCCCCCTGACTGTGTCTTATATAAGTGAGGGCACAGTGTACCCCGCTTCGTAACCCTAAAGGGTAGACCTTGCAATTCCTTTAAGCAAGGGTCTAAGATGCAGCAAAATTCTATTCTACAATTTTGCTGCACTCAGCGGGGTTAATTCGCACAGCAACTTACGTACCGTAAGTTGCGTGCTCATTAAGGAGGTGAAGAAGATGGTCAGTCTTAGCATGGAAGTCAAGCAGGTGCATAAGCTAAACGGGGATGGCAAACTTAAAGGCTTTGTTGATGTTGCTATCGCAGATTTAGTCATGATTAGAGGCTTGCGCATTATTGACGGCAAAAATGGGCTTTTTGTCGGTATGCCGCGCAGACAAGGCACAGACGGTCAATGGTATCCCACGGTACTTCCTCTAAACGAGGAAGTAAAGAATCAGCTTAATGAAATGGTCCTAGAGGCGTATCAAGGACAATAAGCTAAAAAGGTTATCTGGATATCCGGGTATCCGGATGTGGATATCAGGATATCCGGATAACCGTATTCTGATTTAAAGATGGATAAATATAAACAAGCCTTAGGTAAAAGGGGAGAGCGCCTGGCTGTACAATTTTTGCGCCGGCAAGGCTATCGAATCCTAGCCAGAAATTTCTCCTGCCGCTTAGGGGAAATCGACTTAATCGCCCAAGAGAAAGACACTACAGTGTTCATCGAAGTCAAGACCAGGGCTTCTTGTGAATTCGGCCTGCCGCAGGCGGCAATCAGGCAAAAGAAGATTAAACACCTGCGGCGAACAGCCCAATACTATATTAAACACAATGCCCATTCAGACGATAATTTCCGTTTTGACGTTGTCGCCATTGTTCTTGAAGATCTGCCTAAAATTGAGTTGATTAAGAACGCCTTTTAAAGGAGGTCAGAAGGCATAAAAATAGAGCAGAGTCGGGAAATTACAAATTGCCTGCGCCGGCAAGGTAGGCAATACACAAATCACAAACAAATTACAAATTCAAATGACCGAATGTCAAAACAGACCCTATGACTTAGAAGAAAGAACTTTAGAATTTGCCAAAGAAATAATAAGGCTATGCAAGAAACTGTCCAAGGAGGTAATCAATGTAAGGCTAATTGGCCAATTAATAAACGCATCTGCTTCTGTAGGAGCGAACTACAGGGAAGCAAATGAAGCCCTGAGCAAGAAAGACTTTACCCATAGAATGAAGATAACCAGAAAAGAATGTAAAGAGACGAGTTTCTGGTTAGAGCTTATAAAAGAGGCTAATCAGAAATTCACAGAAGAAATAAAAGACTTAAGCAGGGAATCCCAAGAACTAAGAAACATATTTACTTCTATTATCAATAAATCCAAATAGTTTCGTTCGGTCATTGTAATTTTGGTAATTGTGTATTGTTTGTAATTTGGAATTTGTATATTGTAAATTAGAAAGGGGGAATGGTCACAATGCTCGCTAAAGTAATATCCAGCACAGTCATCGGTATCGAGGCAAAAGAGGTAGTTGTTGAGGTTGATGTTTCAGGAGGCCTGCCCGGGTTTTCCATAGTAGGATTGCCGGATCCGGCGGTGCGCGAAAGCATTAACCGGGTGAAAGCGGCAATTAAGAATTGCGGGTTTAGTTTTCCCGAGCGAAAGATAACTGTCAATCTTGCTCCGGCGGATATCAGAAAGCAAGGGCCTAGTTTTGATTTACCTATTGCCCTGGGAATTTTAGTGGCCAGCGGACAGATCAATCCTGAAGGTCTCTTGGACAAGGTCATCTGCGGAGAATTATCTTTAGATGGCGAGCTGCGTCCCATTGCCGGGTGCCTGAGCCGCGCCTTGGCGCTAAAAAATAACCGTCTTCGTGAGCTGCTGTTACCGCAGGCAAATAGCCAGGAAGCCGCTTTAGTAAAAACAATTCGGGTTTGCCCGGTAAACAATCTTTCTCAGGCAGTGAGTTTCTTAAGAAATGAAATAAAAATTTCACCGCAAAAAGTAAGCCTGCGTAAAATCTGGAACAATGACGGCCACTATCCCTTAGATATGAGCGATGTTAAGGGACAGGGACACGTAAAAAGAGGTTTAGAAGTTGCCGCCTCCGGAGGACACAATGTGTTGTTGATTGGTCCGCCCGGTTCGGGAAAGACTATGCTAGCCAAGTGCCTTTCCGGTATTTTGCCGGAGATGGAACTGCGCGAGGCCTTAGAGACTACGCGCGTTCACAGCGTTAGGGGCCTGGTTTTGGGAAGCCAAACTATCGTTACCAAGCGTCCCTTTAGGGCACCGCACCATACTATTTCCGATGTGGCGCTGATTGGAGGAGGAAGCTTTCCTCAGCCGGGGGAAATTAGCTTGGCGCATAACGGTGTGCTATTTTTAGATGAGTTGCCGGAATTTAAGCGTAACGCCTTGGAGGCGCTCAGACAACCATTGGAAGCGGGAAAAATTACTGTTTCGCGCATCAACTCTTCGCTTGAGTTCCCGGCAAATTTTATACTGGTGGCCGCAATGAACCCTTGTCCCTGCGGATATTTTACCGACCCAAAAAAAGAGTGCCATTGCTCGCCGTTACAAATTCAAAAATATCTGGCCAAGGTCTCCGGTCCGCTGTTAGACAGAATTGACATCCACTTAGAAGTTCCCAGTTTAAATTACCAGGAGCTAACCAAAAAGC
>JAFGCM010000071.1 GCA_016932635.1 Candidatus Omnitrophota bacterium | reverse complement strand
ATCGCAGACCAAACCCAACCGTCCCGGCTGGGACGTGCGCGTAGTCTCCAGTATCGACCCGCTTTTAACCTGCGAAGGCGAGTTAGGGCGGCGGGGAAAAGGGATGTACGACTTAATGAACGGCATCGGCGCGCACGAAGTAATTATTGAAACCCCTAAGCATATCGGCAATATTGCCGATTTAGAGGAAGAGCAGATTGCCAAAGCCGTTGACTGTTATATAGAAAGATTTATAGAATTAAAAAAAGACCCGCGCTTCAAGTATGTGCTGATGTTTAAAAATTACGGCCGCCCTGCCGGCGGCGGGCACTTAGAACATTCACGTTCACAATTAATCGCCACACCAGTTAATCCTAAGCGTGTCAAGGAGGAATTAAGCGGCGCCAGAAAATACTTTGAATACAAGGAAAGATGTGTCTTTTGCGATATTGTCAAGCAGGAGCTCGCTCAGCAGGAAAGGGTGATTGAGGATATCGACGGGTTAGTAGCCATTTCTCCGTTTGCCTCGCGTTTTCCCTTTGAGACCTGGATTATGCCCAAGGAGCACTGTTGTGATTTCTTTAACATTAGGCCGGAGCATCGCCGGGACCTAGCGGGTATTATCAAAAGGGTGACGAGTAAGCTCAAGATCGCCTTAAATGACCCACCTTATAATTATATTTTACACACGGCGCCGTTTCGCCAGCCCAAGACCGGATACTGGAAGACCATCGAGCAGGATTATCACTGGCATATCGAGATTATGCCGCGCTTAACGCGCGTGGCCGGATTTGAATGGGGCACCGGATTTTATATCAACCCTACGCCTCCGGAGATTGCGGCTGAGGCATTAAGAAAGACTAAGGTTTAAAATGGACCAATTAAGAAAAGACCCGATCGTCGGACGCTGGACTATCGTATTCAGCGATAAACCTTTTGCGCCCTCCGACTTTAAAATAGAGCATTTATCCCATAAAGAAGCCACCTGCCCGTTTTGTTACGGCCATGAAAATTTGACCCCTCCGGAAATCCAGGCCCACCGAGAAGGGGCCACGCTGCCTAATTCACCCGGCTGGTCGACGCGTGTCGTGCCTAATAAGTTTCCCGCGTTAAGGATTGAGGGTGAGCTTGACCGCCGGGGAATAGGGATGTTTGATCTGTCCGGGGGCATCGGCGCGCACGAAGTAATTATTGAGACGCCTGACCACAGCAAAGACTTAGCGGATTTACTGGACCACGAAGCGGAAAAGGTCATCTGGGCCTATCGGGACAGAAGCGTGGATTTGCGCGGCGATAAGCGCTTTCGCTACATTATGATTTTTAAAAACCACGGCTTCAGCGCCGGGGCCTCGCTTGCGCACAGCCATTCCCAGTTGATTGCCCTGCCGATGGTGCCCAAAAATGTGCACGAAGAGCTGCAAGGGGCCGGCCTCTATTTCGAATACAAGGAAAGATGCATCTTTTGCGATATGATTGCCCAGGAAAAAGCCGACAACGAACGCCTGATTTGCGAGAATTCCCGGTTTTTGGCCTTTGCTCCGTTTGCCTCGCGTTTTCCCTTTGAGACCTGGATTTTGCCCCAAGAGCACCATTCCGATTTTAGTTTTATCCGCAGCGACGATGTCACCGAATTAGCCAGGATTTTAAAAGACGTGTTGAAGCGGATGAAACAGGTCTTAAACGACCCGCCTTATAACTTTATTATTCATACCTCGGCGATTGAGCAAAGAGACCGTGAAGATTACCATTGGCATATCGAGATTATGCCCAAGCTGATGAAGATTGCCGGTTTTGAATGGGGCTCCGGGTTTTATGTCAACCCTACCCCTCCGGAGTTGGTGGCGAAATATTTAAGAGAAGCTAAAATTTAATTAAGGAGGAGAAAGAAAATGGCAGTAAAAGTTGGTATTAATGGTTTCGGCAGAATCGGTAGGCTTGTTTTTCGGGCGGCCTTGGCCAAGAAAAGTCAGGACTTTGAGATTGTGGCGGTCAATGATATTACCGATGCCAAGACTTTGGCCCATTTGTTGAAGTACGATTCTAATTTTGGCATTTTGTCCAATGATATTAAAGCCGAGGCCGATGCTATAGTTGTTGACGGAAAAAAACTAAAGGTATTTGCGGAAAAGGATCCCAGTCAACTTCCCTGGAAGGATTTAGGCGCGCAGATTGTCGTTGAGTCCACGGGAATATTTACTAGTCCGGAAAAGGCCGGGCTGCATCTAACAGGGGGAACTAAAAAAGTAATCATTTCCGCCCCGGCCAAGGGCGAGGTAAAGACGGTGGTCCTGGGAGTCAATGAAGAGACTTACAATCCTAAGAGCGACAACATAGTTTCCAATGCCTCCTGCACTACTAACTGCATTGCCCCGGTAGTGAAAGTGATTAAAGATAATTTTGGGGTAAAAAAAGGTTTAATGACCACCATCCACTCTTATACCAATGACCAAAAAATCTTAGACCTGCCGCATAAGGATTTGCGCCGGGCGCGGGCAGCGGCCTTAAGCATGATTCCCACTACTACCGGAGCCGCCAAGGCCGTGGGTTTGGTTATTCCGGAGTTAAAAGGCAAGCTGGATGGCCTGGCTGTTCGCGTGCCTACTCCCACTGTTTCCATTGTTGATGTAGTGATGCAGGTGGAAAAAGAGACTTCCAAAGACGAGGTTAACAAAACTCTACAACAGGCCGCGCAAGGTAAGCTCAAGGGGATTTTGGCAATTAGCGCCGAGCCGTTAGTCTCGATAGATTTTAAAGGTAACCCCGCTTCATCAATTGTGGATATAGCGCAAACCTTTGTCTTAGGTGATCTGGTCAAGGTGCTTTCCTGGTACGACAATGAGTGGGGCTATTCTTGTCGAGTCGTTGACCTAATTGAATATATCGCTAATAAAGGCATATAGTTACGAAATGGATAAAAATAGCACCTTAGAAAAGACCAAAAAATAACATACCGGTCAAAAAGATTTATGTTGAGACTGTTTATTTCTAAGGATGATGTGAAGCTTGCTCCTCAGCAGACAATAACTTTTGCGGTGAAGGTAAAGGATGTCTGGAGGATACCTGAGGTAGAAATCAATCAACTCAGAGAAAAGACTTCATATATTATTGAGCAACTTGAAAAGACCGACTACTATGCCAAATCTCGGGAGAAAGCAGATAGCATTTATGAGCACCTGGATAACATTGCCAAATCTCAGAATGATGATGCGGTCAGTCGCAGTGAACATATTGACACCTATCGTTCGAATGTAGAGGTTGTTGAAAAGATTAAAGAAGATATTGTGGAGATGGAAAGGCTTTCTAAAGAACTAAAAAAGCCTCTTGCAGAGGTAGAGAGCCTCCGGAAGAACCAAGAGAGTCTATTGGACTTATGGGCCGAATAAAAAAGGCATTTAGCAGGCAGGAAAATCCATAGTAAAATAAAATTGCAACTCAACTATAGAGAAATAATGTTATATTATGTTTAGCGAGAGGAAAAAGAGCTATGGAAATAGATGCAGTAATTGGAACTAATATTTTTGAAGGGTGGTATTTCGCCTTTATCCCGGAAAGTAAGATAAATTTATGGATTATTTTTTCTGTAATAATATTCGGAGTGATAGTGGGCACAATAATAGGTAATTTTGCAAAAATAAAGGGCTCCTTTGGGCGAGACAGTGACAGAGAAATAAAAGTGGCTGAGCCAAATGAGGCCTTAACCTTGGCTATCCGGCAACAGATAAGTAAATTGTCGGCCTCTTCCGAAAATCAGAAGCAGGTTGCAGAGGCAATGTCGAGTCTTTTTACAGAAGAACTATATAAGAAGATGGAATTAGTTAACCAACAGCTGGATAAGACATATAAAAAGGCCATTGACCAAGCTCAAAAATCAGCAGAGATTGTTAAAAACAAGTATGAAGAGCTTAGTGTAGAGAAAAAGCGAACAGAAGCGATTATCCGCAGTATTGCTGAAGGATTGGTAGTGGTCAATGAAAAAGGCGAAGTTCTCTTAATGAATCCAGCTGCGGAAAGACTACTTGGCGTTAAAAAAGAAGAGAAGCTCGGTGAATCTATTCTAAAAGACCTTAAGGATGAACATTTAATTTCTTTAGTGAAGGGAAGTTTTGACAAAGAAGACAAAGCAGGAGCGGAGATAGAACTCAACAGTAGCGAGGATGCGACGAAGAAAGTGTTAAGGGCAAGTAGCGCGGTAATAGAGAATGAATATGGGAAGACAGTAGGCATGGTTTCAGTTCTAACCGATGTAACCAAGCAGAAAGAGTTAGACCGGATGAAATCGGATTTTGTTTCCAAAGTCTCTCATGAACTGCGCACACCAATCGTAACTGTCCAGAACTCTATATCTTTACTTTTGAGCAAAACCACAGGTTCGCT
>JAFGCM010000070.1 GCA_016932635.1 Candidatus Omnitrophota bacterium | reverse complement strand
CAGAAACTAAATTATTAAGGGTCCGCTGGAATACGCCTGGTTTTTTGCCTAGAATTCTACCGACCTCCTGCATAAAGAAAGATCTCCCGGGGTCAGTAAAAAACAAGCGCAATAACTGCGCCCTATTTTTGGTTAATGGTTTCATCTTCACCCCCTTTTTGTATCTAATATGCATACAATTGTATGCGATTTGCATAGAATTGTCAAGGAAGATTTTGAGGGGTAGTTACGAAGTAACTGCTTAAAAACTAAATCCGACCCAAAAACATTAAAATCCCTATGATCACAAACAAAGATGCTCCGCTATATCTGATAATTTCCGGCCTAAGATATCTCCCCAGAGTTGCTCCAATCAAAACCGAAAGGGCCGTTATAATTATGTATGCAGAAACAGAGCCTAACCATACCGTCCAGGGTTTTCCGGATTTCGCTGACATGCCAATTCCGACCAGCTGCGTCTTATCCGCGAGCTCCGCCAGAAATATTGCCGAAAACGTTGCGAAAAATATTTTCCAATCCATTTACTCCTCCTCTATGAAAATTTTACGCCTTAGGCAAACAATTTCTTAGTTTTCAAGCACACTCTGACCAGCATCAGCATCACCGGCACTTCAATCAATACGCCCACAACAGTAGCTAAGGACGCCCCGGATGATAATCCGAAAAGTATCGTAGATGTTGCGATGGCAACTTCAAAATGATTGCTTGCCCCTATCAATGCCGAAGGCGCGGCATCCCTGTAAGAGAGCTTTAACCACTTTGCCAGGGCATAGGTTAAAGCGAAGATAAGACAGGTCTGGATAAAAAGCGGTATGGCAATTAAGAAAATAACCTGGGGCTGGCTGATGATCAAGTCTCCCTTGAATGAAAATAAAAGGATTAGCGTGAGAAGTAATGCGCCTATGGATACTTCCGTTAAATAATGGATGAATTTTTCTTCGAACCACTTAAAGCCTTTTTTGGCGATAAGCCATTTCCGGGAGTGGTATCCCAAAAAAAGCGGCAGGCCCACATATATCACTACAGACAGGACAATGGTCTGCCAGGGAATGGGCATTTTGTTCACACCTAAGAGCCAACCGCCCAAAGGCGCATAAAGAAATAACATCGTGAGCGAATTGATTGCCACCATAACCAGGGTATGGCCGTCATTTCCTTTTGATAGATGCCCCCAAATCAGAACCATTGCCGTGCAGGGCGCGATACCCAATAAAATGCATCCGGAGATGTAAGACCTGTATAATTCTACCTCTGCTCCCCCTTTAACGACTTCCACCCCCGGCAGCCAGCCTTTAAAAATGATACCTAAAAAAAGAGTCGAGATGGCAAGCATGGTAAAGGGCTTGACGCACCAATTGACAAGTAATGTCAATACGACGGGCTTTGGGGTTTTACCCGCCTTTATAACCTCGGCAAAATCAATCTTTACCATAATCGGGTACATCATCAAGAACAGGCATATAGCGATAGGTATGGAAACCTGATAAATCGAAATTTTATCCAGTGTTATCGCTGCTTGAGGAAACAGTTTTCCGAGTAGAATACCTAACCCAATACAGCCGATAACCCAAAGTGTCAGGTATCTTTCAAAAAAACTTAATCTGTCCAACGCCTTTGCCATCCGCAAGTCCTCTCTAGCTATTGCCGCTTTCTCTGCTATTTCCTAAATTTTTCTTTGCCTGTTGCAGTTTTTTTAAAAAATCGTTCTTTTTAAACGCCGACAACCACTTTTTCATAGTTATCCAGCCCACAAAACGGATCAGATACATCCGCCACGGCCGATACCATTTTTTCCAGCCGGATTTAATATTATGTAAAAAGAATACAAGATACGGAAAGGCAAAAACGTTCAGGCTGACCATAAACATATATTTAAATTGATAGACTTTGCCCATAATCTTCATTGGCGAGGCTTGCATTTCCTCCGCACTCATCGGCTGATCCGGCTGAAATAACAAAAAATTGCCGTCATAATACTCCCAGCCGAGATCTTGAAATGGATAAATTCTGTTTTGCTGTTTGAGTCTTTGTCTCAATTCGGTCCCGGGCAAGGGAACCGGTAACAGCACCTGAATGGTGTCGAGTTTGGATTTTCTGATAAAACTTTTAAAGTATTTTATACGTTCGCTCGCCGACATCCTGAAATTTACGCCTGTTTTCACAGGATAGCCGAAAATAAACATGCCGTGCGCTAAAAATCCAAACCTGCGGAATATTTTGGTAAACGCTAACATATCTTCGGGCCGCAAGCGCTTATTCATCGCTTTTAATTCCTCGCCGATGGGAGATTCAAAACCGATGGCGACAAAATTAATACCTGCCTGGCGCATAGCAGTAAGCAGCTCGGGGTCTTTGGCCTTATCCAGCCTGATCTGCACGCCCAAGTCCAGCCTCCTGCCTGTATCCTTTTGGTAATCTTTTAGCATCCGGCAAAACCTGATAGTCTCATCCCGCTGTTGTCCGAACAGGTCATCAACAACGAAAAATTTTCTGGCGTCCTTTGTCTCCAGAAGAAAACTGATACGTTCCAGCAACCTTTCCGAAGATGCGGGGCGCGGCTTGCCTTTAACGGTGCAGAACTCACAATCCATGCCGCAGCCTCGTATCCTTTCCACCGGATACACCTGAATATTGGCATAGCGGACCAAGGAAAAATCAGGTAGAGGCAACTTATCAAAATCAGTTATCGGGTCTCTTGCTGCGGTATAAGCGATTTTCCCATCTCTTTTATAAGCAACGCCCTTGACCGTGCCTATATCCTGCTTTCCCATTAGCGCCTGGAGCAGCTCCTGGATAGTTTCTTCTCCCTCGCCTATCACAACATAATCAATGCCGGAAGACAAGGCCTCCTCTATATTCTCCTCAATAAAATGCTGGCCACCGGCAATAGTCAGGATGCCTGCTTCCTTATAAAAACGCGCTATCTGATAAAGCCTGGGAATGGTGCTGGTTAACCCGCCATAAAGCCCGACAACATCCGCAGGTCTTAATCTCTGCAAGAACTCATGGTCTGCGCCGGTATTGGCTTGAGGTCCGTACCTGCGCAGGTTATTCTCATCAATAACTTCCACATCCCACCCTACCATTTCGTTCACGGCAGTAGCTACGCATACCGGACCCAATGGTGTAGTCCGTCTTGCGGAATACGAATAAATATTAAATGCCGGGTAGGCTGGGTCAATAATTCTTAATCTGTGTCTTTTTTTGGAGGCATCAAACATCATCAGTTCCTATGGTCCGTCAAAGGGGCGAAACCAGCCAGATTAGATTTTTTTTCGTTTAATCTATTTTTCTGGCCTTCAGGTAAACGATTTCGTCTTTGGCGGGAATGCGCGCTTTGATATTCAGCCGCCGGGCAATGTTATCCCTGAAGGCCTCGGCTTGAGTCAATTCCCCGTGAACGATAAAAATCTGCTTCAACCCGTTTTTGCTCTTGCGGCAATAATCCAATAAACCGTCCTTATCGGCATGGGAGCTGAAGGCATTGATCACCACTACCTCCGAGCGCAGCTCATAAGGCCGGCCAAAGATGCGCACGGTCTTATTTTTTTCCACTATCCGCCGGCCCAAGGTATCCTTGGCCATATAGCCGATCACCACTATGGTATTTTTAGGATTTTCGATATTATTCTTCAAGTGGTGCAGAATCCTGCCGTTTTCACACATCCCCGAGGCGGAAATAATTATCACCGGCTTGCTAATATCATTTAATTTTTTGGACTGCTGGACATCATGGACATAGGTAATATTATCGTATCCTAAAGGGTCTTCCTCGCGCAAAAAGGCCGCCTGGGTAATTTGGTCAAAATCCCGGGCATTGGCCCGAAATACCTTAGTCAGATTCACCGCCAGCGGCCCATCCACATAAATGGGCAGCTTCTTAATCATCTTGCGCTTGATCAACTCGCTGATAAAAAAGACAATCAACTGGGTGCGCTCCAGGGCAAAGGAAGGGATAATAATCTTGCCGCCGCGCCTGACTGTTTTATTGATAGTCTGGGCGAGCTTCAGCTCGGCCTCGCGGATATCTTCGTGCTTTCGGGCGCCGTAGGTACTCTCAATAATCAAATAATCAATGTCTTCGGGCACCTCGGGATTGCGCAAAAGAGGCATCCCGGTCCTGCCTAAATCAACCGCATAGGCAATGCGCATCAAGCTGTTCTGATCGGCAAGGTCAAGTACTGTCACTGCGGAGCCGAGGATATGCCCGGCCTGATAAAAGGTCAGGCTGACATCTTTGGTCAGGGCGAGCGTGTGATGATAATCAAGAGTACGGAAATACCTAAGCGCCCGCTCGGCCTCTTTTTTTGTGTATAAAGGAGTGCGGGGAGGCAGGCCCCGGCGTTTATTCACCTTATTCACATATTTGATATCCTCCTCCTGCACAAAGCCGCTATCGGGAAGCATATAGTGACAAAGGTCTCTGGTGGTCGGCGTGCAGTAGATGTGCGCGCGAAATCCCTTTTTAATCAGCGTGGGGATATTGCCGCAATGGTCGATATGGGCGTGCGATAAGATACAGGCGTCTAAATTTTGCGGGTTAAAGGAAAAAGAAGAATTTACCCGATAATACTCATCTCTGGGGCCGTGGAATAACCCACAGTCTAAAATGACGTTGGATTTATTCGTTGATATTTGATGCACCGAGCCGGTAACGTTTCTGGCTGCGCCGCAGAATTTAATGGCAACTGTCATAGGTAATAGCTGCTTTCTTAAATCAGCGCTTAAACTGGCTTAAGCCTCTCCACCAGTCGCTCAGATTGCAATTTTTGGCTTTGCGCCAGATGCGCCGGGCGGCTTTAGACTTGAGATGCTGGGGCGCCTTACGCATAAAGTTAGCGGCCTGGCGAAAGCCTTGCTCATAATACTCCTTGGCCTGAATTAAACATTCCAGGATATCGGCATCCCGGGCAACAATACTTTCGGCAGAGCGTTGCTTTTTGTACTCATTACGCAAGTTGAGTAATTCCTGTTTAATCGCTTTGGGCAAATTATCCACCTGCTCCGCAAAGCACTTGTCTTCGGCCGGCTCAACAGTTATATACTTTTGGGCCATTTTATGCAAATCGCCGATGCGCGACTCTTGAATATCGTTAAACAACGTCATCAACAACACCTCTTGGACATTCAAATTTTCCATCCGGGCCAAAACATACCCCAATACTGCGCAGCGAAAACTATGTTCAGCCACGGTTTCCGGATTAGTTACCCCCAGCACGGACCAGCCGCTGCGGCCTAAGCGCTTGAGCATCCCGGCCTCAGCAATAAAATACAACAGCTCCTTCACCGCTCACCTCTTTGTTTAGTTATCTCCTGGCAAAAAATAGCGCAAGCAATACTGACATTCAGCGAAAGCTTGGCTCCGGGCATCGGAATGCGCGCCTGGATATCCAGCTGCTTCTTGATGCCGTCGCGAATGCCTTTACCCTCCGAGCCCAATACCAGCGCCAGGGGAAACGGCAAGCTAATTTTGTTGATCCCCTGCGCCGGCTCATCCACAACTGTACCCAAAATCCAATATCCGCACTGCTTGGCTTTAATAATGGCGTTATTTAAGTTAGTAACCATCACTACCGGGACATAATTTTCTCCTCCGCAGGCTACGTGTAAGACTGTCTCGGTAATTTCGCAGGCCTCAAATTTAGGAATAATCAACCCAAAGTTGCCGAAACAGGCGAGCGTGCGCATAATTACGCCTAAATTCTGCGGGTCATTTATCCGATCCAAAAACACTAGAGTCAACTGGTTACCTCTTGAGCGTTTCAATAAATCATCAAGCGGCGTATACTCAAATTTATCCACCCGGGCGACAATCCCCTGCAGGTCCTGGGAATGCTTTATCCGGGTGAGCTCCCGCAGAGATACGCGCTCAACGACGACATGATGCTCTTTGATCAGCTGCTCAATTTGCGGCAGGTGAAGATTTTCCTGCAGGAATATCCGGCGGACAGAGCCCGGGTTTTCCTTCAGGCGCTGGGCCACCGAATTCCTGCCGTATAATTTAATGACTTCTTTTTTGTGTTTGGGCAATTTTTCTCTTCATCCTTAAGCGCGAGGGGTTAAAATATCCCTGCGCGAGCCGGGGAAACTGTTTTCTAAAGGAGTGAATAATCTCTCTGAGGCCAAGCAGTTCTTGTCGGCGAATATTAATTTTGAGCAGTGTAAAATACTTCAGCGGGTCAAAATTCAGGTTTCTCCATTGTATCATATCGATGCGCTGGGTGGCTACGAAATTCTTCAAAGCCCGATATTCATCTAGTGAGTCGGTAAAACCAGGCATGGTTAAATAATTGATCGAGACAAAGCCTTTCTTTTCCTTGGCAACTTTTATTGATTGAATCAGATCATTAAATGCATATCCTCGGGGCCGGTAATATCTGCGGTAATAAGTTTCCCGGGCGCTGTTTAAGCTTACCCGGATACTATCTAAGCCAGCGTCAAAGAGCCTGGCCAACGCTTGGGGTTTACTGGCATTGGTATTTAGATTAATAATACCTTTAGCCGTCTTTTTTCTAATCAGTTTAATTGACTCCTCCAGGACACCGGCCACTAACAACGGCTCACCCTCACAGCCCTGGCCAAAGCTGACTACCGGGTCAGCTACATTCTGCAGATGATACAGGGCTACCTCGGCCAGCTCTTCAGGACGGGGAATAAATTTTATTCTGGGCTGGGTAATCGGGCAGCTCTTTTTAGGCTGATAAGAAATACAACCTGCGCAGTAGGCATTGCAAAACGGCGAACTAGGAAGCGGCGCCTCGTAGCGGGATAGGAAAAAATTCTTGGCCGCCGGGCAACTATAGACTAAAGCGCAATTTTCCAGGTGCTTGATCAGCCGGTTACGGGGAAAAACCTTTTTCAGCTGAGCTGTATTCTTTCTGACCTTCCGCAGATCCATCAAGCGTAAATCCTGGCGCAATTCCCGGTCAACGCGCAGCGCGCTAACATAAAATTCGCCCCGGTAAAAACAAACTGCCGCGTAAGAAAAAAGCGGCAGACTGGGGCATTTTTTAAGCTGGCGAAAGGAGCTGTTATAAGTTATCGTGAAGCCCGGTGAGACAAAGGCGGCCACAGGAAAATATCCCTTTGGCTCCAAGACAACGCATCTTTGGGCCGCTCGATCATAACCTACTGCCAAGCGCCCAGGCAGCATAAACAGCTCACTACCGGCGGGTAATTTAATCAGCTCTTTGGCCCCAAGAGGAAAAAAACAACCGCCCTTCATTCCGGTAGCTTGCCAATCCGGCAGGTTATAGATCCTGCCCTGTTGGTCGCAGATGAGTAGTTGTGGATATTTTCGTTTCACGTTTACACTTTATCGGACACTGGCCATTCCAACAGTAAAGGCACAATTTTTCTTTGGGCAGCCCAACGGCTGCAATCATATCATCAATAGTCTGATACCTAAGCGTAGTCACTTCTAAGTCTCGGGCAATCCACTCAACCATTCTTTTGTATTTGTCTGTATTGTGGTCGATATATTCACGCACATCTTCTAAGTGCCGGCCTTCCAGGCTGTGAATGGCCCGGCGGGCAGCCAATTCACTGGTCGTGCGCGTGGACAGGTTAAACCTGCAGGGAAACATCAAGGGCGGACAAGCGGGGCGCACGTGCACTTCGCGCGCGCCGGCATCCCAGAGTTTTTTAATGGTGAAATTTTTCAGCTGCGTTCCCCGGACTATCGAATCCTCGCAAACAACAATTCTCTTACCTGCAATAATTTCCCGAATGGGAATCAGCTTCATCCGGGCAATTAAATCGCGGGTCTCTTGCGAAGGAGGCGTGTAACTGCGGCCGTAGCCGGGAGTATACTTAACTAGCGGACGCTTAAAGGGCTTGCCTGATTCTACGGCATAGCCTAAGGCATGTCCGATGCCCGAATCCGGGACTCCGCAGACTAAGTCCAGCTCAATATCCTGATCCCGCCGGGCGAGGAACCGGCCCGAGCGCTCGCGCACTACTTCTACATTGACCCCGGCGTAACTAGAGGCGGGAAAACCGGTATAGATCCAGAGAAAGGCGCAAATCTGCTCTGCGTCCTTACCCATTCTCCTCTGTTTTATTCCCTGCTCATTAATTAAAACTATTTCACCCGGGCGCAGATATTTAACCACCTCCAAGTCATTATTGAAAAAGGCGCAGGTCTCGGTAGTGACGGCCCAGGCATCATCGCGCTTACCCAAAACAAGCGGCGTATATCCTAAGCGGTCCCTAGCGGCATAAATTCCTTCTTTATTTAAGAGTAACAGCGAGCAGGAGCCCTCAATCAGCTCAAACATCTTTTCTATTCCGTCAATAATATTTTCTCCCTGGCTGATTAATTTGGCAACCAGCTCGGTAATATTTACCGCATCCCTGCTGACTTCGCTGAAAGATATCCCCTGCCCCAGAAGCAGCTTAACTAACTCATCTTTATTATCCACAAATCCATTAGTCACCAAGCAAAACGCACCCAGCTTAGAATGTAGATAAATCGGCTGCTCGGAAAGCGCGCTGATTACGCCGATACCTTTATTCCCCGGCATCTTTTTATAGTCCTCATAGAACTTGGACTTAAACTGGCTTTGGCCGATGCTATGAATCTGACGCTGAAAATCATCACCCAATACGGCCAAGCCGCCATATTCTGTGCCCAGGTGCGAATGATAATCGGTTCCGCAAAACAACGTCTCGGCGCAGTTTCCCTCTTTAGTCACCACTCCAAAAATTCCGCTCATCTCAAGAACCTCCCTAAGTTACAAGCCCAGTAAAGACTTGGCAATCTCAAAATAGATTATTAAGGCGGTAATATCGACCACTGTGGAGATAAACGGCCCGGCAGCCACAGCCGGGTCGATCTTCAGCTTTTTTAACAGCATCGGTAAAAAGGCGCCGCTTAAAGTAGCCATAACAATTGTGGCCGCCAGGGCAAAGCCCACTGCCAAGCTGACTATGGGATTACGCTGTAGCAAAAGCGCCCGGCCTACACCCAAGACCCCCAGCAGCGTCCCTAAGACCACACCCAACATTATCTCCCGGCGCACGACCTTAAAAATCTGGCTTATCCCGATTTCCCCTGTGGCCAGTCCGCGAATAATCGTAGTGCTGGATTGGGTGCCGGCATTACCGGCTGTGTTCAAAAGCATCGGAATAAAAAAAGATAACGCCACTACGGACTCCAAGACAAAGCTGTAGCGCTTCAGGATTTGGCCGGAAAACTGCACCGCCGCCAGTAAAATTAAAAGCCAGACTATCCTGCGGCGGACCAATGTGAAAAAACCAGTCTCAAAATAGGCATCGGTCGGCGCCAGCATCGCCGCCATCTTATAAAAGTCCTCGGTAGTCTCTTCTTTAACTACATCCATAATATCGTCAACGGTAATTATCCCCACCAGCGTTTTATCCTTATCCACTACCGGCAGGGCTAAAAGATTATATTTACGCACGAGCTTAGCCACTTCTTCCTGGTCCTGCTTGGCCAAGGCCTTAATTACCTTGCGGTTCATAATCTTTTTAATCGGCACTTCCGGGGAGGACAAAAATATATCCTTAAGTGAAACAAATCCGATCAGCTTATTATCCTGGTCGGTGACATAGCTATAATAAATAGTTTCTTTTTTGGGCGCGGCCTGGCGGAGCAACTCTGTTGCCTGGGCAACAGTAAGCTCAGGGATTAAAGAGACGTATTCTGTGCTCATAATACTGCCGGCAGAATTGGCGGGATATTTAAGCAGCTTTTCTACATCTTTTCGCTCCGCCTCGCTCATCAGGTTGAGAAATTTTTTCTCAACGTCATCAGGCAAGCTGCTCAACAAATCCGCCCGCTCATCCGAAGACATCTCATTTAACAAATAGGCGGAAAGGTCCTTTTCCAATTTATCCAGCAGCTCAAACTGCTCATATTCGTCCAATTGGTTAAAGACTTTGAGCATTTGTTTTTTATCAATCCGGCTGATTAAGATGACTTGTTCTTTGGTCTCCAGGCTAAACAGGATGTCGGCAATGTCGGCCGGGTGCATCTCGCGCAAGATTTCCTGCAGTTCTTCCTTGTTATTGGTTGTTTTTAATAATTCTTTTATTTCCGGGGCCATCAGCGACAAGTGTCTCATCTTGAACACCACCTTTATCTAAAGAAAGCAAAAAGGATCAACGCCAGAAAAATACAATAATAGCCAAAAAGATGAAACTGCGCCCGGCGAATTACCAGGAGCAATATCTGCAAGGCCAAAATACCGCTGAAGAAAGCAGCCAGAAAACCCACCCCCAGATATTTCCATTGCCCCAGGCCCAGTTGTGAAAAATCCTTAAACTTAAACACCACTGCCCCGATAATCGCCGGGATAGAAGCTAAAAGGGAAAATTTAACTGCCGTCTCTTTTTCTACGTTGCGCCGGATTAAGCACGAGATGGTTAGGCCCGAGCGAGATAGACCCGGGATTACCGAGAGGCCCTGGGCCAGACCCAGGCAAATAGCGTCCAGTAGCCTTAAATTAGCCAACATGCGCTTTCCTTTAGAAAAGTTCTTGGTGCTGATTAAAATCAGTCCGGTCAGAACAAGCGGTAGAATTAGCGTCTGCGTTGAATTAAACAGGCCTTCAAAATAATCAGCGCCTAAGATGACTATCACTGCGGTTAGGGCCGTAGCCAAAAACAAAAAAGTTATAATTCGTAGTTTTAAAAGATACTTCAGCTCCTTAAATAAAAATAGGATTACGGCCGAAAGTGTGCCCAAATGCAAAACAATATCCAAAAGCAGCTGGTTTTCCCGGACCTGCAACAAATTCTGCAGCAGCACTAAATGGGCGGAGCTGCTTACCGGCAGAAATTCAGTTAAGCCTTGAACTAACCCTAAAAAGATATAT